>CAXUBN010000063.1:0-9938 GCA_964249255.1 uncultured Acetobacteraceae bacterium
GGCCGCCCGCCGCGGCGTTGCCGGTGCGGAGGCGATCGCGGCCGGGATCCACCGCTTCATGGGCGAGCGGGGGGCCCGCGCCGACGGCGGCTGGGCCCGCCGCCTCCGCCCCGACGGCACCGTGCTGGATCCGACCTGCGACCTCTACGACCTCGCCTTCGTGCTGTTCGGCCTGGCCCACTACGCCCGCCTCACCGGCGAGGCGGCGCCGCGGCGGCAGGCCGAGCGCACGCTGGGCTTCCTGCGCCGCGTGATGGCGCATCCGGCCGGCGGCTTCGTCGAGACCTGGCCGCGTGCACCCGGCTGGCGGCTGCAGAACCCGCACATGCACCTGCTGGAGGCAGCCCACGCGCAGCTCGAGGCCGGTGGCGACGACCGCTGGGCCGGGCTGGCGGCCGAGATGGCGGCGCTGTTCCGCACCCGCTTCCTGGACCGAGAGTGCGGCACGCTGGGCGAGTACTTCGCCGAGGACTGGGCGGGCGCCGCCGGCATCGATGGCGACAGGGTCGAGCCCGGCCACCAGGCCGAGTGGATCTGGCTGCTCGACCGCCACTGCGCGCTGACCGGGGAGGATGCCGGCGACCTCGTCCGCATCCTCGACGACGGTTGCGCCGCCCACGGCATCGGTCCCGAGACCGGCCTGGTGCGCGACGAGATCGGCCGCGACGGCACGCTGCGCCGCGGCTCGGCCCGGCTCTGGCCGCAGACCGAGATGCTAAGGGCGCAGTGCGTGCTGCACCGCAGGCACGGCGACCGCACCGGGCTGATCCGCCGCATCGTGGCCAACCTGCTCGGCCGCTATTTGGTCGGGCCGGAGGGGGGCGTGCCGCCGCCCGGCACCTGGATCGATCAGCTCGACGCGTTCGGCCGGCCGGCGGTGGACGCCGTGCCGACCAGCTCGTTCTATCACGTCATGTCGGCCTGGCTGGAGCTGGACCGGCTCGCCGCCGACGGCGTGGTCGGTGCGCCCGCACCCGGACCGATACCGCTCCCGCCATGACCCGGCCGGCCGGCTCCGGATCATGTCCCTTGCGGGGGCACGTGTGGCATCCCGCTATCGTGTCCATGACCTGAAGCCGTTTTCACCCCCGCTATCCACCGGGCACCCTCAGTTATCCACAGGCACGGCCGCTGTTGCTTGCGATAGGATGGGAGTGTGAACCAGATCGATCCCGCCTCCCGCGACTCTCTGCTCGGCCTGTCGCAGCGCTTGCCGCCCTCCAACCTGGCGGCAGAGCAGGCGCTGCTGGGCGCGCTGCTGGCCAACAACAAGGCGTACGAGCGGGTGGCCGAGTTCCTGGCGCCCGAGCACTTCGCCGACCCGCTGCACGGCCGCATCTACGGCGCGATCGTGCGTCGGGTGGAGGCCGGGCAGCTGGCCGACGCGGTGATGCTGAAGGCCGAGTTCGAGCATTCCGGCGTGCTGGACGAGGTGGGCGGCACCGCCTACCTGGCGCAGCTGCTCACCGCCATGGTGGGCATCATCAACGCCGGCGAATACGGTCGGGCGGTGCACGATGCCTGGATCCGGCGCCAGCTGATCGACATCGGCGAGGTGGTGGTCAACAGCGCCTTCGGCATGACCGGCGAGCTGGACGGCGCCGGCCAGATCGAGGCGGCCGAGGAGAGCCTGTTCCGTTTGGCCACCGAGAAGGGGCAGGACGGCGGCTTCGTCAGCTTCGAGCGCGCGCTGACCGACGCCATCGGCATCGCCGAGAAGGCGTTCCACCGCACCGGCGCGGTGAGCGGCCTCACCACCGGCCTGCGCGACCTGGACAAGAAGACCGGCGGGTTGCACCCGTCAGACCTGCTGATCCTGGCTGGGCGCCCGGCGATGGGCAAGACGGCGCTGGCCACCAAGATCGCCTTCGGGGCCGCGCGATGGCTGATGCGGGAAGCGCAGGAGACCGGCGTCACGCCCCGCGGATCGGTCGCGATCTTCTCGCTGGAGATGAGCGCCGAGCAGCTGGCCACCCGACTGCTGTCGGAGGAAAGCCGGGTGTCGGGCGAGCGCATCCGCCGCGGCGAGATCGGCCAGAAGGAGTTCGACCGCTTCGTGCAGGTCAGCCGCGAGCTGCAGGTGCTGCCGCTGCACATCGACGACACGCCGGCGATCACCCTGTCCGCCATGCGCACGCGCTGCCGGCGCCTAGCCCGCACCAAGGGTCTGAGCCTGGTGGTGGTGGACTACCTGCAGCTGATGCGCCCGGCCGTCGGCACCAAGCCGGACAACCGGGTGCTGGAGATCTCCATGATCACGCAGGGCCTGAAGGCGCTGGCCAAGGAGCTGGAGGTGCCGGTGCTGGCCTTGTCCCAGCTGTCGCGCCAGGTGGAGAGCCGCGAGGACAAGCGCCCGCAACTGTCCGACCTGCGCGAGAGCGGCTCGATCGAGCAGGACGCCGACGCCGTGATGTTCGTCTATCGCGACGAGTACTACCTGCAGCAGCGCATGCCCAAGGAGGTGAATTTCGACGGCAACGACAAGTTCCAGGCGGCGATGGATGCCTGGCAGCACAAGATGGAGCTGGCCCACAACAAGGCCGAGCTCCTGCTGGAGAAGCAGCGCCATGGACCTACAGGCAAGGTGGACCTGTTCTTCGAGGGGGAGTTCACGCGGTTCGCGGACCTGGATACGGTGCACGGCGGGTAGGGGCGACGACATCCGGACGAGCCGCCCCCCACGGGAGCCGGGGTGATGGTGTTCGTATCCCTGAACAGCGACGCGGAGACTGTCAGGCAGATCCAGCGCTGTAACCCGGGGTCGAAGGAGTTCTTTTTTGATCGTCTGATCTTGCCGCCCGGAGCACTGGAGGGGCTCTTCCTGCGTGATAGCAGCCTGTTTGCCGATGGAAACGTCACCGTGGAAGCACCACGGGCGATAGGCGAGTATTTCAAGGTAACGGACACTCTGTTTAAGTGTCATATTCGCACGTCTGACCTCCAGAACCATGCCACATCCGTGAAAGATCTCCAACTAAGGTATGATCGGTTGTGGAACGGTATCGAAAGCCTGATGACCGGGAGTGACCCCGTGTGCTTCGTCTGGCGTGCGCATACTCTGAACGCTGGACAAGATTTTGGGGTCATGAAAGGCTTGGCCCAGCTACTTGCATCCAAGCGGTTGGGTTTGTTCGTTCTCTATCTGCATTCCGACGGTCATCAGCCGTTGAGGATGGAAGGCAACTTGATCATTGCCGGGATCTCTGGGACCACGGCCGCCGAAGAGGATGCACGGGACGGGGTGTGGGACGGGATCTTCCGGCGTATCTCACCCCACCTCAACCTGATGGATCGCTTTGGATACAAGGGCCTGTCGAACCCAGTGCCAATTCGCGAGCTTGATGGGCTACCTGCAGTTCTTGAGTATTTCGGCGAGTTCGGAGCGGAGTTGGTCCTGTTTGTCCCGTTCGTAGCATGGCTATCGTCCGTCGGGCTGATGAGGGATCGCTCAGTGCTTACCTACAAGGGGATGCGATGCTTCTATGACGATCTCAAGCTGGGTGGTTATGCCGAGAAGGATGAGCAACGTTCCAGCGTAGAACCGAAGTTCCGACCCTACTATCTACCGGTGAAGGATGAGCATACGTGGGACTGGGCGCTGGAGACGCCATTCCATCTCTATCGGAACTACCGGGACAAGTTTCGGGTCAAACCGGTCCGGCTCCCCGATGATCTGCTGCGCAAGCCCGTTCTGGTAATTCACAACAAGTATAATGATGAATTTGGTCGCGGTCCCATCAACAACATCCCGTTGACGTCTTTAGAGCAAATTATCGAGGGCCTACGTGAGAAATTCAGCATAATTTACATAAGACACGGCATGAGTCCTCTACACGAGGACTATTCTGAAGATCACAACACCTTTTTCGAATATGAGGATCGGGCCCTGCTGTCACGGTATCAAGATGTCTTCAACTTTGATGATCTCTATGACGGGTATGGCGTCGGTTGCGGGATGAACGAGTTCAAGAATCATATCTACAGTAGGGCATATTACGTCATCGCGTCGCAAGGTGGTGGATCGTTTCAATGTGCATCTTACCCGGGCGGAGTTATCGTTATCTTTCATCGATTTGGTAACGAGATGCACCGTGCTTATACGGATGGATTCTTCAAGGCTATGTCTAACCCGGCACCGACATTGATGCTTTGCCTGGATGAGGATGACATTTCCCACAGCATCGAGGTACTCAAAAGATCAACGATCGTCGCGGAGCGCGTATGCTTTCACCAAGAGACGAAGGCTCTGGTTGAGTCCCTTCTTCCAACCAAACAGAAGAAGAAATACGAGGCCGGTCGGGAGAGTACCGCTTAGGCCATCGCAAGCCGCGCCTCAGTCTGGTTGTCTAAAACTAGTTGACGACGGCGTGTCCCGTGCTGCTCGCAAGCCATATCCTAAGTCGGTTGCAGAACGCGACCGTTCCAGAACCCTGGCCTGTCGCCTCACCAGGGTTACGGCCATCGGACACGAAAACCTCCTGACCGGCCTCACATCTCGTTGGTAACGTTTGTAAGTTCCTAGTCATTAGCTTGATGGGTCCTGTGACCGTCAGGCCGGCGAAGTCTGCACTTCCGTCAGCGTTGATGGTGGCCAAGTCGGTCCTGCCAGTCGTCAAACGGAATACGGTCCGACGTATGGCTGACGTGAAGATCAACAGGCCATCGACGAAGCGCGCACCCGCGTCATGCAGAAGTAGCCCCGCAGTCGAGTCGGTTCGTCCCGCCGCGATGATGCTGAGGCCCAGCTTCGCGTTGGTTTGACCGTAGCTTCCCGTCGTCTGGGAGTCGTTACCGATGCCGATCTCTTCACCAACGGCATAGCCGTCAGCTCCTACCGGCACCGTCACAGTGACATCCTGCCCCCATGCGCGGCCCGATGGGTTCCCTGCATCGATCTTGGATGCGAAATGACCGGCGACCATATCGTGGTTTGCGGTGGTGGACGGATCGGCGGTCGCGACGCTGCTGTAGATGCCGTCTGCCTCGTAGGAGGCGAAGTTCGTCCGACCATCGACCGCGTTGGAGACGAACAAGGTCGAACCGCCCTGTCTCTTTAACAGGCCGATGAGTGCGATACCTTCATGCCCAGGTAGAATGGTGGAGCCGTCGGTGTTGCCTTCGATCAAGCCGCCGGTGATGCCTGCGTTCGGTGGGACGAGCCAAAGGTTTCCCGGAGCGTTGTAGATCGTGTCTTGAAGCTGGTACTGCCCCGACTTGACGCGGAGCATCGTTGGTCCGCAGGAAGTGCCCGAAGCCTGACCTCGTCCGGGTTTCATGCAAGCTTCACTTGCATGTTCCGCCGCGAAGATGTCCTCGTAGGCAATCGGGTCGGCCCGGACGGGGGAAGCAAACACCAGGATCAGGCCGGCAAGCGGCAGGCAGATCGACGGACGTGCTTCGACCATTCGGATGCTCCCTAACGCGAGCGGGAAGCTAAGCTTCTCCATCCCCGGATGGTGGACGAACGAGGTTTGTCGGGTGATCACGAGGTGAGCGAGGCATGTTCAAGTTCGGCCGCCCTTGCCCTTGACGCTCCAGCCAAGGTCTTCAAGGCCAACACGTCCTCCCAGCCGGCCCGTTGGTTGAAGACATGGCTGTCGTAGGAGAACAGCCCCGTGGCGCGGTTGGACGCCTCGATCGCCTCGCCGTAACGCCCCCGCGCGCCGAGCATCCTCGCAAACTGCCCGAGCAGGATGCTGTTGGAACTTATGTCAGCCGCGACCTCCATCGTTTCGAAGAAGCTGAACGCCATGTCCGGCGGCGGGGTGTAGCCGCGGTCCATGTAGAAGTTGGCGAGCTCGACCAGGGTCGGCTCATAAGTCGGGTCCAGTTCGAAGGCCAGGCTCAGGAACTGGCTGCCGTGGTTGCGGTCCTGCACGTTCAGGAACAGCTTCGCCAGCGTGAACACCTCCGAGCCGCCGAAGCGCCGTCGCGACATCGCATCCAGGGCGTGCGTCGCCGCCTCGTCCTGGCGGCCCAGGCGCAGCAGCAGCCCCACCTTGCGGAAGTGGAAGTCGAACAGGTAGGCGTTCTCGGCGATCGCTTGGTCGATCGCCGCGGACTCCTGGTCCACGTCGCCCTTGAGTTTGTGATAATCTGCCACCGCATGGAACGTCGCGGGCGCGGTGTCGCCGGCTTCCAGCAAGCGCTCGTAGTATGAGACGATCGTCTCGAAGTCCATGTACGGCCGGGTGAAGCGACCGGCCCACAGGTCCATCAGGCTGCCGACGTCGAGCGCCAGGCCGCCGCGGCGGCGGATCGCGTCGGCGTAGATCTTGCCGCAGAAGCCCGCGCCGATCAGGAACAGCGCGCCCGGATACGGCACCCGGATGCCGGCCACTACCGCGCGCGCGAAGCGCGGCCAGTGCGGCGGCAGCGTGCCGCTGTAGGCGGCACCCCCTTGCTCCGGCACGTTGACGAAGGTGGTCGCCTTCACGCCGTAGTTGTCGGCGAAGTAGCGCCGCAGGTCACGACAGCCAACCAGGCCCAGGAAGTCGCGGTCGCGCAGCATCGGCTCGAACAGCCCGCGCTCGTGCATCACCTGCGGGAAGCTGACATGGGTGAGGCCGGGCGATGGGTCGGGCCCGTCCAGCACCGCCCGCTCCAGCACGTCCCGCGCCCGCGAGAACAGCGGCGGCCAGTCCGGGGGCGGGATGCCGATCCAGTCCGCCGCCCGGAACGCCGCGTTCATCTCGGCGCGCAGCGACAGGTAGTCAGCATCGGTGATGACGTTGTTTCCGAAGTGCGTGCGTAGCTGCCGGCAGAGCAGGGTGGCCGGGTAGTGGTCCGGGCAACCGCTGACCATGGCCTCGCCGTCGTTGAAGCGCAGGAACGAGCCGGCCCGCCTCTCGCGCAGGCGTTCGTCGAAGTCGTCGAACAGGTCCTCGACCGGCCGTTCCTGCAGCGTCAATGCGTCATGCCTCCAACCGCCATTTCTCGATCTGGTCGAATTGGCCGGGACGGGTGTTGTAGCCCATCCAGCCGTCGGCCAACGCCCCGATATCCAGCGCGATCCCGCCCAGCTCCTTGATCCGCGCGCAGTAGACCTTGCCCAGCAGCCCGGCGCCGACCAGGAACACCGCGCCCGTGAACGGCACGCGCAGCTCGGCCAGGATCCTGTCGTAGACGTGGGGGAAGTGTCCGGTGCCGAGCACGTCGGCCGGCAGCTGGGTGCGGCCGTTCTCCCCGGGCACCAGGAAGCTCGCGTGATCGGCGATGTTGAACCGCCGGGCCAGTCGCGCCGCCAGCTCCGGATGGCAGCCGACGAACCCCAGGAACGGCTGGTTCTCGATCAGGGGCGCCAGGAACGGGATCTCGCGGTGCAGGTCGTGATGCACCAGGGCGTTGGTGTAGGATGGGTTACCCGGCGCCAGCAGCATCGCCTGCATCTCGGCCAGGAAGCCGAAATGGTAGTGGTCGTTGCCGGCGAGTTCCGCGCTGGCGATGCCCAGGACGTCGGCGCTGCGGCAGGCGCGCAGGACGGCCTGGCCCAGCGCCTGTACCGCGGCGGCATCGAAGACCTCGATCACCTCCTTGAACCAGCTCTGCCAGATCGAGTTCACCATCCCCGACAGCTCCTGCGGCCGCAGGACCGCCTGGACGCGCGGACTGAGGTAGGACAGGAACCGCGCCTCGCCGTCGAACATGCGCAGGAACGAGAAGGGCTGCCGTGCCGCGATCGCCCGCGACAGCCGCGCGATCAGGGCATGGACGTCGAGCCAGCGCTCGGTACCCTCGATCGCGCGTAGCTGGTTCAACACCCGGTCGCGGTCCACCTGCAGCGACAGCTTGGCGACCGACAGGTGGCGATAAGGTCCGTACGGCGGCGGAACGGTGTCCGCCAGCTGGTCCAGCAGCGGCTGGGTGCCGAGCAGCTCCTCGTATCCGCCGGTCAGCGCCAGCGCCGTGGTATAGGTCCACAACGACTCGTCGTGGTGCTTGAGCACCGGCGCCGCGATGCGAAGGAACGGCACCGCGCGCGCGAACTCTCCCCGGGCGCAAAGCCGCTTGCCGTAGGTGTTGTTGGTTTGCGGATCGGCCGGCAACAGTTGCACCAGCAGCTCGAGCGCACCCATCGCGATCTCGGGCCGGTTGTCCCGGTCGCCCAGCAGCACCAACTGGTGCAGCGCCGACAGGGCGTCGGCGGTGGCCGGGGTGCCCGGATCGCCGACCCGCTGCGCCACCTCGCGGCCGGCCGCCAGGGCGGCGTCGAGGTGGCCGGCCACGAGCTCGAGCCGGCATCGCAGCAGCAGCATCTGCGTGGCATCCAGGGACGGATGGCTGGCATCGTCCAGCATCGCACGCGCATCGTTGACCCGGTCCTGGTCGAGCATCCTGCGGATCCAGGCCGCAGCGCCGATGTCCATCTCAGCCATGCCGAGGCATTCGTTCCGGGTTCCTCATCAGGGCACGCCCTCCATCCCATCGGCATCCTGGGTCTGGTCACGTGCCCAAGTGCTGTTACCATAGGACGCGGCGTTCAGGGCTCCAACATGTCTGAGCGGAACTAACCAGCCATGAACGGCCAGTTACGACCGGATGCAGCGGGCTCCTCGCCGGGGTGTCCATGAGGCTGCTGGAGCAGGGCCCGGTGCCAACCGCGGCCGACCTCGTGTCGCCGTTGCTCGGCACCAACCCGGCCGTCGGCCCGGCCCCCGATCTGCCGCCCGGTCCGGTCCTTGGCTCGGCCGACGATCCAGACTGCGTCCGATCGGCGCGCCGCCTCGCCGCGGCCGGTCGGCACGCCGAGGCGCTTGAATGCTGCCGGCAGGCCCTGGACGGCTGGCCGGATATCCGGCCGGTGCTGCGGCTGGCCTTCGACCTCGCGGACCATCTCGGCGACGACCGCCGCATGCTCGACCTGGCGCAGCGGATGCTGCCCCTGCTGCCCGACGACATCCGCCTCCAGAACCGCCTCGCGGCGGTCCTGTGCGCCCGCGGCGAGCACGCCGAGGCCCTGCCGCTGCTGCGCGTGACGGCGCCTGCGTTGCGTCATGGCGACAACGCGCTCTGGAACTACACGTCGGCGCTGGTGCTGACCGGCGGCCACGCCGAGCTGCTGACGCTGCAACCGTTGCTGGACCAGTTGGCCGCCACGGTGCCGCCGCCTTACGGCCCCTATGTCCATCTCGCGGTCGCCAAGCTGGCGATGCGGTTCGACCTCCGCGAGGCGGCACGCGACAACCAGGCGCTGCGTCACTCGCCGGACTGGCTCGACATGCCGATGCTCCGCGACCGGCTGCAACGGGCGACCCGCGACGGGAGCCCGTTCTCGCTGGTCCGTATCAGCGCCCTCGAAACCCGGCTGTTCCTTCTTTCCGATCCGCTGGCGGCCGCCACCCTGCGGCGGGAGGAGATGGAGGCCGTCGTCAGTTCGGCATGGCAACGCTGGTTCGGGGAGTCGATCGAGAGCCTCGGTGATCCGCCGCTCGACGAGCTGTCCCAGGCGCTGCTGCGCGCGGTTGCCGATGCGGACGTGATCGACCTGCCGGCTGGCGGCCTGGTCGACCGGTCGCCTGAGCAGGCGAGCTTCGGCGCGCCGCTGCAGCGTCGGCTGCTCGACCGGCAGGCGATGGCGGACGGATCGCCCCGCCCCCTCTACACGGATGACGAGGTCCTGCGCCTGCTTAACGAGGCCACCCCGTTCCTGCGCCCAATCCTGGCCGGTCTGCCGTTTCTGGGCTTCGTCGGCTGGAACACCGAGATGGCGGAACGGTTGAAACGGTTCTACGGCATCGACCAGGCCGTGATCCACGCCGTGCCGGCGGACCGGGATCAGACCGTGTCGTCGCGGGCGCCCCAGGCTGAGCCACATCCCGAGCCGCATCTTCCGGTTGCCTACCGCCGCGTGCTGTCGGCGCTGGCCGTCCCGCATCCGGGTGCCGTGTTCCTGGTCGCGGCGGGGATGCTGGGCAAGCTCTACTGTGCGCGGATCAAGG
>CAXUBN010000064.1:2500-9899 GCA_964249255.1 uncultured Acetobacteraceae bacterium
GGGTCGACCATCGAGTGACGTACCCCGGCCTGGGCGGCAAGGTGCACGATGCGATGGATGCCGGGCTCGTCCTCGAACAGCCGGCCGAGGGCTTCTCGGTCGGCAACGTCGCCGACGACGTGGCGGAAGCCACGCCACCCGACGAGGCGGTTCAGGCGAGCGCGCTTGAGGGCCGTATCATAGTAGCCGTTCAGGTTGTCGAGCCCGAGCACCGACTCGCCACGGGCCAGAAGCGCCATCGCGACGTGGTAGCCGATGAAGCCGGCACAGCCCGTCACCAGGATCGTCACGACACCATCCCGATCCCCAGCCGCATTCCGACCAACACCGCAGAATTTTTTGTCGCAAGGCCAGCGCCTTCACGCAAGAACGGCACCAGAACCCGGGCCGCCACGCCGCGTTCGGTCGCCAGCGATGCTCACTTCCAGGGTCGGCATCTGACCTCCCATGCAACGAAAAGGCTCCCATCATGGCCACCGCGCAACGCCTGCACCCAACCCGCACCAGGCTCGAGTCCAACGCCCGCAACGTCGCCATCGAGGTACTCAACAAGCGCCTCGCCGACGGGCTCGACCTGTCGCTCATCACCAAGCAGGCGCACTGGAACCTGAAGGGTCCCCAGTTCATCGGGATCCACCTGATGCTCGACGGGTTCCGCACCGAGCAGGACGACCTCAACGACAAGATGGCCGAGCGCATCACCGCGTTGGGCGGCACGGCGCTGGGCACCACCCAGACCATCACCGCCGGCAGCCAGCTCACCGCCTACCCGACCGACATCTACCGGGTCGCCGATCATCTGGCGGCGTTGATCGACCGCTACTCGGTGTATGCCAACTCCGTGCGCGAGAACATCGACGAGACCGACGAGGCCGGTGACCCAGATACCGCGGACCTGCTCACCGAGGTCAGCCGGGCGATCGACAAGCAGCTCTGGTTCCTCGAGGCGCATGTGCAGGAGCCGACCGGCGAGATGCGCGACGGGGATGGGCGCGGGGAGCGCGGGTAGAGGATCAGGGGCGCTGCCCTTGAGCCCCGCCAGAGGCGAGGCTTCTTGACCCCTAATCTAGGACCTTTGTTCCAAGGGCCGGTGGTCCTTGGCAGGTCGTGAGTATTGCCGTGGCCGTCACCGATCCAATGATCGGTTCTGCACCATGTCACCCACGTTAACCCCAAGCTTCGCGGCCAATCCGCCTTGCAGCTCCAACGTTGCCTTGGCGACGCCATGGCTGCCGATCGTGGCGAGGCTGTAGGGAACGGTGTTCTCAGCGATGTGCTCGATACGGTCGTCACCGCCGATGAAGACCATGTCCTCCGGCACCGGACAGTTCTTCATCCACATCTCGCTCCGCTGTGGCTCCGGCCACACGAACAGCATCCCGCCGGTGGGCGCGATCGCGGTGCGGAACATCAGCCCGACCTCCTGCTGACGCGGCGTTCGCGCCAGTTCGACCGAGAAGGCGTGCCGGACGCCGTCATGGGTGGTGATGGTCAGGGGTTCCTGCGCCAGGGTCGCCTGCGCCGCGGTCGGTTCGGCCTGCTGGGCACGCGCCGCCGCGCCGTGCCCAAGGGTAAGAATGACGGCAAACAAGGTCGCCGCCCGGTCGTATTGCCGCACCGCATGTTTCTCCATGATGTTCTGACCGCGAGTTGGAACCGCACCCCGGTTCGCGTGCAAGGGCGCCCAGGCTACAGGAACGGGTTGACACGACGCTCCTCGCCGATCGTCGTTGCCGACCCGTGGCCGGGGACGATGGCGACATCGTCGTCCAGGACCATCAGCTTGACACCGATGCCGGCTAGCAGGGCCGGGCCATCGCAGTACGGGAAGTCGGTGCGGCCGACCGAGCCCTTGAACAGGGTATCGCCGACCAGGCCGAACCGCCGCGTCGCGTCGATGAACACCACGTGGCCCGGGGTATGGCCGGGGATATGCCGCACCTCCAGCCGACAGCCAGCGAGCTCCAGCACCTCACCTTCCTCCAGGTATCGATCCGGCGCGACGTCGTTCATGTCGGGAATGCCGAGTGCCGTCGCCTGGGCGGCGATGCCGGACAACAGGAAGGCGTCGCGGCGATCCGGTCCGATGACCGGCACCGACGTGCCGTCCGGCCGTGTCGGCAGCGCAGCGCGCAGCTCGGCCGCACCACCGGCGTGGTCGAGATGACCGTGCGTGAGCAGGATCGCCTCGATCGTGAGGCTGTTGACGGCGATCCGATGCAGGATCCGCGGCACGTCACCACCGGGATCAACCACGATCCCGATGGCGGTGTCGGGATCCCAGAGCAGCTGGCAGTTCTGCTGGAACGGCGTGACGACGATGATCTCGATCCGCGGCGGCGCCATCGCGTGGCTCCCTTTCAGGCCCGGCCGAAAGTTATGAGGGATGTGGCCGCGACGATCCAGCGGCAGCGGATACCGGCCGACGGCGTGGGGCTCACGGAACCATCGGGCCTATCTCCACCCGGCGCAGCTCGATGGGAGCCAGACGTTGACCGTTGATCGCGCCACGGCCAGAGATGCGTGCATGCAGGAGATGCCCACGTCCTCCCGGATCCCGTCCACGAGCACCAGTGGCCCGATCGGGGCCGGCCTCGCCGCGAGGCTTCTACTCCTGATCGGTGTGCTCGCCGGCTGCGCCGCGCCGCAGAGCGGCGCCGACCTGGAGCGGCAGGCGGATTGCGGCCGGCAGGCCGACCAGCAGTTCAACAAGCAGAACCGCTACCAGCTGTCGGAGGAGGACCAGTCATCGACCCCGTACTCGTCAAGCGGCCTGATCGGGGTGCCGAACAAGGGCCTGAACGACGAGTACCGCCGCGACCGGCTGGTGGATGACTGCCTGCACAGCGCATCCGAGACCACGCCGGTGCTCCTGCCCGGCCGGAACTGAACGAACCCCTACCACCCCTCATGGGAGCAAGCCGATGGCCACCATCCTGCGCACCGAGCCGAACGCGATCATGTCGAGGGCGGTCGAGTATCATGGCTTCGTGTTCACGCAGGGAATGGTGGCACGCGACCTGTCGGACGACGTCACGGGCCAGACGCGCGACGTGCTGGAACAGCTCGACACCCTGCTGGAGCAGCACGGCACCGACAGCACGCGCATCCTGCAGGCGCAGATCTGGCTCAAGCACATCGGGGACCGGGGCGCCATGAATGCGGTCTGGCAGGCATGGCTGCCGGAAGGCGGAGCGCCGGCACGGGCCTGCGTGCAGGCGGAGATGGCCGATCCCAGGATGCTGGTCGAGATCATGCTCGTAACGACGAAGTAGCCGACAAGTCTGTTGTTCTTCAGCAACATGTGGTGTGTATAAGTTGCCGTTACGCCACGGACTGCTCGACGCAGTTGGAGGATGCAGGTACAGGATGGCGATCAAACCAAGCCTATCGCCATGATTAGGAACTCAGTCCTAAATTTTTTGTCCATGCCCATCATTTTTAGGAAAAGATAGGTAACGGAACGCGGAGCCGACAGCCACATCTTGTCAGGGTTGCATCGTCGTTGTTACCAGCCATTCACGAGTTGGTGAGGCTGGAGACCGGGAATGCAGGCGATCGCGTTCAAGAGGCGGATGCGGGGCGTGGCCTTGGCCGGCATCTGCCTGCTGTTCGGACAGGCGGCCGAGGCCCACGCCCGGTTGCATGCCGGTAGCCGACACGGTTTCGCTCACCATGCCCGGTCATACGCCGCGGCAGGGCATCGCGCCCACGTGATCCAATGCGTGGCGTTTGCCCGCGCCGACAGTGACATCGCCCTGTCCGGCAACGCTGCCAACTGGTGGCAGAACGCCGAGGGCGTGTATGCCCGCGGCTCTGCGCCGGAGCCCGGCAGCGTGCTCAACTTCCGCGCCAATGGGCATATGCGGCTCGGACATGTCGCGGTGGTGACGGCCGTGGTCGACAGCCGGACGATCCAGATCGACCAGTCGCACTGGAACGCCAACGGCATCAGCCGCGACGTCAGCGTGGTCGACGTGTCGGAGAACAACGACTGGACGGCGGTGCGGGTGGAACTTGGCCATCGCGGCAGCTTCGGCGCGATCTATCCGACCTATGGCTTCATCTACGCGCGGCCGGACAGCGGCCGCATCGTGACGGCGCGCTCGGACGTGGTGGTGCCGCGCACCGTGGGCCGGGCGCCCGCCGACCTGCGCGCCGCGACCGAGGTGGCCGAGGCACCGCCGACGTCGCGCGGCATCGACCTGTCGGTGTCCAGCCTGTCCGACGACGCCCCGGACCGCGGACTGCGCTAGCCTCGTTCATCCGCCATGATCAATCCTTGCTGCGGCCGCATTCCGGGCTGACAAGACGGATTCGGGGCGGACGGGGTTCGACATGCGATTGGGCGATGTGGCCAGAACTGCCGGCCTGCTGCTGGCTGGGCTGACGATGCTCGTGACGGCGGCCGATGCGGCGCCGGGCATCGTCACGCAGAACATCAACATGCGGGCCGGGCCCGGGATCGACTACCCGCTGGTGGCACAGCTGCCTCAGGGCACGCCGGCCGAGATCTTCGGCTGCCTGTCGGGCTTCGGCTGGTGCGACGTGGCGGTGCAGGATACGCGCGGCTGGGTCGCCGGCCCCGGCCTGCAGCTGCTGTACGACGACCAATCGGAGCCACTGGTCGGCTACGGCGCCGTTGCCGGCGTGCCGCTGATCGGCT
The DNA here is from genome assembly GCA_964249255.1 of uncultured Acetobacteraceae bacterium. Classification (GTDB taxonomy): domain Bacteria; phylum Pseudomonadota; class Alphaproteobacteria; order Acetobacterales; family Acetobacteraceae; genus Lichenicola. The sequence goes on from CAXUBN010000064.1 coordinate 7,167, forward strand.
TCGAGGTCGGCAACTACTGGCAGAGCCATTACCGTGACAGGCCATGGTACCATGATGTCGACCATTGGCGTGGCGACGGCCCGCATGGGGAACCATTCGGTGGGTTCCATGACCATCCGGGCTTCGAACGCCCGATCGGGCCGGCGGGGTTTTCCGGTCGATCGCCGGAACCGAACCGTCCGCCAGGTTTGAACCGCCCACCGGAGCAGGACCGGATGCCGGGCATCGTGATGCCGCGGGGACCGGAGCGGACGGCTCAACCAGCGCCCCAGCCACCGCCGCGACCGGAACCCGCACGCATGACGCCGGGACCGCGCCCCGGGCCGGGACCGCAAGGGCCACCCCCGGGCGCCCATCCGAACTCAGGCCGTCCGGCCGAACCGCAGGGAGGGCGCGAGCCCCCTCGTTGATGTCGATCGCATGGGGCGCGCACCGGACATAAGGCTCGACCGTTCGGCATACCCACCGGCCATGCCATCCTGATCGGTGAAGCTTCATCCAAACACGGACGAGCACCCTCGGGATGGCCACCCCGAACGGGTCGCCTTCGTCAGACACTTGAGCCTCGGGCGGATCGCTGGAACGGGGAGGTCGTCCGAAGCCACAGTTCCAGAACGATGCCCCTGTCGTCCACCTGCTTGAGAGCCTGCGAACAGGCAGGCCTGCAATCGAACGGGGCAGCTTCGGCGATCCTGACCGGGAGAGCGACGGCGCTGCGGTTGTCCGCTTTGACATGGAGGGGGGCCGTGGCCATAAGCTGGCCAGCGTTTGGTGCGTCCGCATCGCACGATCTTTCGGTTCGGTTGGGGAGACAGCGCCATGCCTACGGCCTTGGTGACGGGTGGAAACAAGGGGATCGGCAAGGCGGCGGCGCAAGCGCTGGCCGAGCAGGGCTACAAGGTCTGGATCGGCGCGCGAGACATCGCGCAGGGGGAGAAGGCCGCCGCCGAGCTGAGCGGCGCCGGCCTGCAGGTCGCCGCGGTGCAGCTGGACGTCACGGACAAGGCCTCGATCAAGGCAGCCGCTGACAAGATCGGCACCGAAACGGAGTCGCTGGACGCCCTCGTGAACAATGCCGGCGTCAGCAACGAGTCCACGCCGACGTTCGGCGTGACGGTGCTGCCGAGCGAGCTGTCGGAGGAGAAGCTGCGGGAGCTCTACGAGGTCAACTTCTTCGGACCGGTGTTCGTGACCCAGGCGTTCCTGCCCTTGATCCGCAAGTCGCCGGCCGGCCGCATCGTCAACGTGTCCAGCGACCTCGGGTCGTTCGCCATGAGCACCAGCGAGACGTCGCCGACCCGCCGCATCAACACGCTGGGCTACAGGAGCTCGAAGGCGGCGCTGAACATGGCCACGGTCCAGTTCGCCAACGAGCTCCGCGACACCCCCATCAAGGTCAACGCAGCTAATCCGGGCCTGACCGCGACCGACCTGCTCGCCAAGGGCAATGCGGAGAAGTTCGCCGGCAGGCCGGGCTTCAAGTCGCCGGAGGAAGGTGCCCGCGTCATCGTCAAGCTGGCGACTCTGCCCGAGGACGGCCCTACCGGTGCGTTCTACGACCATACGAGGGACGTGCTGCCCTGGTGACATCCCGCCGGGAGGGGAGGCCCTAAGGTCGACCCACTCGCCGCCGCAGGGGTTCGATCGTCAGGGCCGGCCGGCACGGTGGTAGGGATGGCCGGAACTGATCGCCCTGGCGCGGTAGAGCTGCTCGGCAAGCAGGCCGCGCACCAACATGTGCGGCCAGGTCATGGCGCCCAGCGACAGCACGGCGTCGGCGCGCACCAGCACCGCGGCGTCCAACCCTTCCGCACCGCCCACCAGGAAGCAGAGCGGTCGCCCGCTGCCGAGCCAGCCGTCAAGGCGGGTGGCGAAGGGTTGGCTCGCGAGTTGCGCGCCGGCCTGATCGAGCGCCACCGCAAGGGCGGTCGGCGGCAGGGCGGCCAGCAGCGCCTGCGCCTCGCGGCGCTTGATCTCGGCCAGCGTGCCGCGGCCCTCCGGAACCTCGACCAGCTCCAGAACCGGCCGCAACCGCTGCATGTAGCGCTCCAGCAGGGCTTGCTCCGGACCCGGTCGGAGGCGACCGACGGCGATCAGCCGCATGACGCGGCTCGCGGCGCAGGCGCGTCAGATGTCGTGGCCGAGATCGGTCGACGGAGGTGGATCGTCAAGCTCGGCGCCCCACATCCGCTCCAACGCATAAAGGGCCCGCGCTTCCGGCTTGAACAGGTGGATCACGATATCGCCGGCGTCGATCAGCACCCAGTCCGAGCCGCCGGCGCCCTCGACCAGCACGCGCTTCAGGCCGGCCTCCGCCAGGCGCGTGTCCAGATGCGTCGCCATGGCGGTGATCTGGCGATCAGCGAGGCCGGTGGCGATCACCATGCGGTCGGCGAACGAGGCGCGGCCGGTCAGGTCAAGGGTGACGATGTTCTCGGCCTTGTCGTCCGCCAGGCTCTCGGTGATGACGCCCAGAAGGGTGTCGAGGCGGTCTGGATCAAGCGGCACGCGCGGGGCCCGGGGCGAGCGTGGCCGCTGCGGCCCTGCGGCGGCGGCCTTCTTGCGGGGCGTGCCCGGCGCCTTGGCGGCCTCAGCCAGCGATGATGGCGGCTTGGACAGCGCGGGCCGCCTGGTATCGGTGTCTGCGGTTGGCTTCCTGGCGATGACCGATCTCCCGTCATGAAGCCAAGGCTTCGGGTGTAGGCCGCTTATCGGCCGCCTGGAGCCTTGGGC
>CAXUBN010000065.1:0-7174 GCA_964249255.1 uncultured Acetobacteraceae bacterium
ATGCAGGCCGATCCAGCCCACGATGGCGAGACCCACCATACCGATCGCGGTGACGACGACCAGGAAGGCGCGGATGATCATGGGCCGGTCATCCTTTGCAGAAGGGTCGTAAGGCCGCCTGCAACGATCGCCACCCCGTAGGGAAGCGCGTGGCGGTGGCTAATGCGCCATTGTTCGGCGCGGAGCATGCGGCGGAGCAGGGTCGGAGGAAGCGGGCGTCCTGGCGACGGCACAAGCCGAGCCATGACGAGATAGAGCAGGGCCAGGCAGCCCCCCGAGAGCGCCACCAGGATCACGAAGCCGCCCACATCCCGCGGGGCGACGAGCAACGCAGTGGCGCCGAGGAGCTTTACGTCACCGCCGCCCATCCATCCGCGCCGCCAAGCCAGACCGGCGGCCAGGAAAACAAGGAAGCCGGCGGCAAGGCCGGCCGGGAGATCATGCTGGTAAGCGCGGACGACGATGCCGAATGCTGCGACGCTGACCGAAATCCAGTTCGGGATCGTCCGCGTGCCGATGTCGTGCAGGGCGGCGAAGAGCAGGACCGCGCACGCAAGACCGATCGCTATGTTGGCTGATAGATGGAACACGTCCTGTGTCACCATGACGAGGGGAGAGCGGTCGGTCGGGCCTTGGGCCCGACCGTGCGAGATCAAACCTTGCCGGCGACGCTGGTGAATTGAGCGGTCAGGTTGGTGCCGAGCGTCGTGACAGCGGTCGCAATGACGCCGGCGACGAGGGCCGCGATCAGGCCGTACTCCAGGGCAGTCACGCCGCGGCGGTCGGTCTTCAGGCTCAGCCAGGTGATCAGGTACTCATACATCTTGATTCTCCTCAGCCAATCAGGCTGTTTGCTGGAATGATCGATACCGAAGCCTGTGCGCTCGGCATGGGGCGCGAACCCTCAGGCTCTGGGTCGATCTTGACCCGCGGCGGTTTCGAAATCGTTAACGGCCATAAACGAAATTTCGCCCGCGCGACGCACATCAGCAGCAGGCCCGCTGGTAGCAGCGGCCCGAGCGGGATATGCAGGCCGGCCGCCACGGGACGCGCCAGCAGCGGCACAGTGAAACCGAGGACGAGGAAGGACAGCTCGAAGTCGCGAAAGCCGCGCCGCAGACCATCCTGAGCCAGCCAAGCGGCGGCCACCGCGGCGATCAGAAGGTCGTAGAACAACAGCACGGGGACGGCGAGGATCGTGCCCGCCACCAACGACGCTGCCTTGACCGCGTATGATGCCCGACCGGACCAGACGAGGGCGACGATGGCGGCGGCGATAAGGCTGGCTGTAAGCTGCAGCAGATCGGCCGCGGCTTGCGGAAGACCGATGATCCGCCCAGCGGCATAGATGCTGATCAGACCGGAATGCGGAATGATACCAGACTGGAACGTGTGTCCGGCCCGGTGAAAAGCGGTCAGAAACGCCGCCCAGTCCTGCACGCCGAACAACACCACCGAAAGCAGCGTGAGCGACAGGGTGGACAGGACCGCGCCAAGCAGCGCCCTCCAGTGCCGGCCGGCGACAAGGGCAACCGGCAGCAGGACACCCAGATGTGGCTTGAAGCACAAAAGGCCGAGTACGGCCCCGGCCAGCAGCGGCCGGCGCGGCAGGGTCATGGTGCCCAGCGCAAACAGGGTGGCGGATAGGAACGAATTCTGGCCGAGTGCCGCGGTCCAGAGCGTGGCCGGGTAGGCGAGCAGGAGCATCGGCACCAACCGGTCCCGCCTGCCCCAAAGCTTGGCCATGACCAGAACAAACGCGAGCGCGAATGACAGCTCAAACGCCGCAAATGCTGCCATGTATGGGAGATGCGCCAAAGGCGCGCAAAGGACGAGGAAGATCGGCGGATAGAAGAACTTCTGATCGTCGATGCCAATCGCCGTGGCCGCCTGCTCCGCCGCGTAGAGTCGGACGGGATCGTAGGCATCCGCCGCATGTCCGGATGCCGCGAGGGTACCGGCAGCGTAGAAGCTGGCAAAATCGGTCGTCGTGGGTCGATCCAGCGGGACGATCCAGCCATGCGTGCCGGCGACGAAGAAGGATGCGGCGATCAACTCGATCGCCATCAGGATCGAGGCCCAGGCGATCAGCCGCGGGCGGCACAGGTAGCGGCCGGAGCGGAGGCCATCAAGGATCCGCATGATCGTTCTAGGGTGTGATGATGCGCGGGAAGCGCCGGCGCGACGGAAGGGCGGCGGTGCCGGGGGTGATGATCGTGATCCCGAACCGGTCTGGAGCCGGCAGGATCAGGGCGGCGGTCATGAACCTGGGCCGTTGCGGTTCGATCGGGGCGGGTCCCGATAGGTTGACCATGACGCGCTGCAGGTAGGCGCCGCCCTCGATCGGGTTTGCCGAATGGTAATCGGCGACCGCCTCCGACCAGTCCGTACCTGGCCCGTGGAGCGTGGTCAGGAAGGTGGCAGCATAGTCCGCATTGGTTGCGGGATCGAAGGCTTGCGCCAACGTCGCGAAGGCGGCCGGGTGATAGTGCAGGTTGACCTGCAGGCAGCCGACGTCGATCGAGGTGATGCCGTTTGCCCAAAGATCGCGGACATAGGCGATGGCGTCGGTCTTGGTGTCAAAGAAATGGCCGATGCCCCGCGCGGTCACGGTCCAGGGCCAGGGAGCCCTGGCGCCGCTTCGGGGGTCGTAGCGGCCGCTCTCGGTCTCGGCGATCGCCCGCAGCAGGCCGTCGGGCAGGTGATGGCGTGTCGCCGCGGCGGTGGCCGCTGAGCCGCAATCGGTGTCGTCCTGCGCTGCGGCACGGCCAACGGAACCGAATAACGGCAGGATGGCAACGACCGGCAAGACAAGGGCGATCAACCGACGCGACATGAGCAGGACCCGATCATCGACCGGATCCTGATCGATCAAGCCTAATGCACGGTGAATGCCGGTATTTTCTCAGCAGCGGCGATGGCGCGGTGGGCACGGTCAACCGGATCGACCCATGGTAGCCCGACACGTGGGATGTCGTTCCGCATCACCATGCGATCGCGACCGCCCCGCTTTGCCTCGTAAAGCGCCGCATCGGCGCCGGCGACCAGCGTCGTCGCGCCGCCCGCATCCAGCAGCGTCCGCGGCATCACCGTGGCGGCGCCGATGCTCACGGTGACCACGCCGGCCGGGTTGTTGTCCGCGTGCTCAATTGCCAGCGCGCGGACCGCCGCCAACACCCGGCCGGCCATTACCGCGGCGTCAGCCGCATCGAGGCACGGCAGCAGCATGACGAACTCCTCGCCGCCATAGCGGGCCGTGAGGGCGGAACCCGACGCGGCCTGCACCGCCGCCGCCGCGACTGCACGCAGGCACTCGTCGCCACGCAGGTGGCCGTGACGGTCGTTGAAGAGCTTGAAACGGTCGACGTCGATCATCAGCAGCGACAACGACACCTCCCCGTCGCGGGCGCGTTGCCATTCCTCCGCCAGCGCCTCATCGAAGCGGCGGCGGTTCGCGACCCCGGTCAACCCGTCGGTGCTGGCTCGCTCGGCCAGTTCACGGTTCAGGATGGCGACCCGGTCTTCCGCCGCGCGACGGTCGGTGATGTCGCGCACGTTGGAGATGATCTGCATCTCGCCATCATCGCACCGCAGCAGCCGCGCGCGCGTTTCCACCCAGAGCAGCGATCCATCCTTGCAGATGTAGCGGAAGCAGGTCGTCGCCTGGGCGACGTCGTCGAGCAACTGCGAGAAGACATGGGAAACGTTCGCTCGATCGTCCGGATGGATGATGTCGACGGCGCTCCTGCCGACGATCTCCTCGACGCTCCAGCCAGTCAACACGGTGAAGGCGGGCGAGATGTAGAGCCGGCTATGGTCGGGACCCATGCACACGATGGCATCGCTCGAGTTCTCTGCCAGAAGCCGATAGCGGCGCTCCGTTTGCTGCCTGATCCTGACTTGGGCCGCGATGCGGCTGCCGGTCAGCACCAGGAGCATCGAGGCCAGGACGCTGATCGTCATGTGGACCCAGGCGTTGAGGCGCCAGCCTGCCAGGATCTCGTCATAGCCGTGGCTCACCAGGACGTAGAGCGGGTAATCATCGATCCTGCGGAAGCTGCCGAGCCGAACCACGCCATCAAACGGCGAAACGTAGCGGAAGCTGCCCGTCGCCTGGCCTGGGGTGATCCTGCGGAAGATCGGTCCCGACGACACGTTGGCGCCGATCCTGGTCCGGGTGCCGCTGGTGCGGGCGACGATCGTGCCGCTCAGGGTTCCCAACGAGATCAGGCCGCGCGGACCGACATCGAACCGGTCGTAGAAGCGCTGGAGGGCTTCGACCGAGATCCTGGCCTGTACGATGCCGGCGAAGCGGCCCTGCGCGTCGTCGATCCGGCGCGAGACCGTCAGGCTCCATTGTCCCCCGTCGCATGAGCGCGTCACCTCGCCGACATGGATGCCGCGGTCCATGTGGGTGAGGTGATGGGCGAAGGATGCGGAGTCGGCAGCGTCATGACCCCCCGCCACCCGCTTCCCTGCCGCATTGAGCACCGCCAAGCCGCACAGAAGCGGCATCTCGGCGAGGTGCCGGGCGATCACCGGGTCGAGCCCCTCCGTCTGGTCCGGCTGCAATCCGTTCGTCTCGATCCGCTCGCGCAGCCCGGACAGGATCACGTCGACGACGAAGAGCGTGTCGTGGGCATGCTGGGCCAGCGAGCGGGCGAGGTTTGCGGTCTCCACCTTGTCGGCGGTGATCACATCGCCGCGCATCTGCCAAGTCCGGTAGCCGTCCAACCCGACGAGCAACAGGCAGACCGCGAGCATGGCCGCGACGATCCGGACGTGCAGCGGGATCTCGCGTGGCCGGCGATGCAGGAAGGCCCGCCTCATGTCGTGGAAGATCCCCCCATCCGATGGGAGGCACTAAGGCAGGGATGCCCTTAAGGAACGGTTGAGATCGAAACGAGGTGGATGTGCACCGCAACGATCGGGAAAGATCAGGTGGCAGGGATGCCCCGGTCAGCCGCCGTCGCGCGCCTCCTTCAGTGCGTCGGTGATGATGTCCTGGATGGTCTGCCCCGTTTCAGCCGAGCGGCGGTGCAGCCAACGATGCATCGGCACGGTGGCGCGGTAGGTCAGCGCCACGGTCGGCTCTGGCCGCACGAAGTCGAAGCTGTCCTGCACCGGCCGGCGCGGTTCCTCCCCGGACATGGCCGGGCCGGCGAACAGGCTGCTTTGGCCGGCGATGGCGATCCGCGGTGCCCGCTCCCGTTCCAGCGTCACCATGCTGCGGTCCAGCGCCGTCTGGATGATGCTCTGCCCGGTCGTCTGCAGCCGCAGCACCAGCCGCTTCAGCCGGTCGTAGCGTGGCGGGTCGAGCCGCACCGTGACCGGGATGGTGCCGGGACGGCGCGGAGCGGGTGGCGCATCGTGCGGGTCCGGCCGCTGCGGCCGCAGGACCTCGCCGGTTCTGGTTATCTGCATGACGCGGTTCCCTCGCGACTCGTCCCACCGAGTCTAGAATAGGATGGCGCTCAAATGCCAACGGTCATGTATCAAGCCTGTCAACGCGATGGGTCGAGCAGGTATTTCCCACCGGTGGACCGCCGCGTGTAGGTCCGCAGGACTTCGGGATCGATCATGTCCGCCAGCGGGATGGTGGCGGTGTAGTGGCTGACGAAGGTTGTGGTCAGTTCGGCCGCGATGCGCGTGCGGAGTTGGTCCATGCGTTCGGCGCCGGCCCGCTGCAGGAACGACGTCACCAGCCATCCGCCGATGCCCCAGGTCAACCCGAAGCTGCGCTCGATCACGGTCGGGCCCGTGTCGAGGCCACCATAGATGTAGACCTGCTTGTGCACGCCCGACCCATAGCGGCTGTGCTCCGGCAGGCGCTCGCTCGCCACCCGCTCCATGGCGGCCAGGATCCGTCCCGCAAGCGAATCGCCGCCGATCGCGTCGAACGCCAGCGTCGCCCCCGTGGTCCGGAGTGCGGCCAGCAACTCCGATCCGAAGTCCGGAGCGGCCGAGTTGCAGGTATGCTCGGCGCCGGCCTCGCGCAGCAGCACCACCTGCTCGTCGCTGCGCACGATGTTGACCAGGCCGATGCCGTCCGTGCGGCACACCCGGGCCAGCATCCGGCCCAGGTTCGAGGCGGCGGCGGTGTGGACCAGCGCCGTGTGACCCTCGGCCCGCATGGTGTCGACCATGCCGAGCGCCGTCATCGGGTTGACGAACCAGCCGGCACCATCGGCGGCGCTCGCCCCATCCGGCAGCGGAAGGCAGTTCGTCGCCCGTATCGCACGGAAGCGCGCAAAGGTCGGCACGCCCGCGATGCCGACGCGCCGGCCGAGCAGGGCCTGCGCCGCCGGGGCCGATCCGGCCGCCATCACCGTGCCGGCACCCTCGCTGCCCATGCCGAGCGGCCGGTCGAGCCGCGCCCATACCGCGCCCATGGCGGCCTGCGGAACCCGCAGCGTCGTCACCCGCCGGCCATTCCGGTCAACCGTCCGGGCCCCGTCCGGGTCGGCGAACACCAGCATGCCGATCATGTCGGTGGGATTGATCGGCACCGCCTCCAGCGCCACCACCACCTCGTCCGCACCCGGCTGGGGCACCGGCCACTCATCCAGCGAAAGCTCAAGCTCGCCGGACGTCTTCAGGAGGGAGCGGAGTTCGAGGTTGGCGTCGCCGTGGTCCATGGCAGCTCCGGGTGGTGGGAGGGGTCGGATGCACCCGTGGCGATCGTCATTCGCATGGTGCAACGTGCGCCACGGTGGATCGCACCGGATCCTCCACCGGTTGCATCCGCAGGGCGAGGACCACGGCCCGGGATTGAACGCGTCAGGAGGCCTCGTCGTCCAGCCGGGCGTGGGTGCCGGCGTCGCCCAGCCGCCAGTAGCCAGCGGCGCGCACCTGGGCGCGGGACAGGCCGCGCTCGGCGACCAGATGGTGGCGCAGGCGGCGCGCGGTCTCGATCTCGCCGGCGATCCAGGCGTGGATGTCGCCGGCCGGCAGCGTCAGGCCGCGCAGCGCATCCTCCAGGGGTGCGGGCGTGCCGGCCGGCAGCCCATCCCGGTGCAGCCAGTGGACGATGGCGTTGGCGGCGGTGGGAAGGAGCCGCTCCTCGCGCGCATCCGCCACCTCGATCAGCACCAACGCGCGCACGCCGGGCTGGAACTCCTCCAGCTGTCGGGCGATCGCTGGCAGCGCGGTCTCGTCGCCGATCAGCAGATGG
>CAXUBN010000065.1:7184-9838 GCA_964249255.1 uncultured Acetobacteraceae bacterium
GCCGTCGTAGCCGTCGGGCAGCAGGAACGAGCCGCGCGGGCCGCCAACGCCGATCCAGTGACCGGGTGCGGCCCGAGCGGCCCAGCCCGAGGCGGGTCCGTCGCCGTGGATCACGAACTCGACCACCAGCTCACGACGCTCGGGGTCGAAGCGGCGTGGGGTGTAGTCGCGCACGGCGGGCTGCACCGCGCCGGGTGGATAGCTGGGTCCATCAGGGCCGAGCTCCGGCAGCACCGGCCGCTCCTGGCCGGGCGCCGGGAAGAACAGCTTCATATGGTCGTCGGCAGCGGCCGAGCTGAAGCCGGCCAGCGCATCGCCGCCCAGCGTGACGCGGCGCATGCGCGGCGAGATCACCTCGACGCGGCTGACCTGCACCGGGCGCAACCGGAGCGGGTGGCGCACACGTATCGGCGTGCGGGCATGGTGGTTCATGGAGTCCCTCCGGGATGGGCTGGGCATTGGAAACGGTGTCGGCCCGTGTTTGGAACGAAGAAACGGTTTGGTCACCGCGGGTCGGGATCGCGGTCTGCCCGGCGCGGCGTGCCCTCCCCGATGGCGGCGGTGGCCCCGTCCAGGATTGCGGCGATCCGGCGCGCCTCGTCGGGAGTGCAATCCCGCGCGCGCATCAGCGCGTGCCGCAGCCGGTGGCGCGCCTGGTGCAGCTCATCGGCGGCACGCGGGTCGGGCGCGTCCAGCCCGGCATAGGCCTCGCGGACCTGCTCCATGCGCTCGCCGATGCGGCCCAGCGCCGCCAGCATGGCCTGGGCGTCGGCGCGGTGTGCCAGGAGGTGGGCGCGGCCTTGTTCGGTGAGAGCGTAGAGCTTGCGATGACCCTCCGGCTCCACCGCCACGTGGCCGATCTCGTCCAGGAAGGTGAGTGCTGGATAGATCACGCCGGGGCTGGGCACGTAGAAGCCCCTGGAGCGGTTCTCGATCTCCCTGATCAGCTCGTAGCCGTGCGCCGGCCGTTCCTCCAGCAGCGCCAGCAGCACCAGCTGGAGGTCGGCTGCGGACAGCTTGCGCCCGCCCGGTAGGCCGTCCCCGCCCATGAAGCCCGCCCCGCCGCCGCGACCGGGGCCAGCGCGGAACCCGCGGCCATGGCGCATGGCGTGGAGGGCATGGTGTCGCAAGACGTGGAAGGCGTGGCGTCTTATATCGTTAAACATGTCTTACGATATAGTACATGAGGGGTGTTCGTCAATCACGGATGGGTAGGCCGATGGTGCATGCGGCCATCCGCGCGCCGACACGGCAACGAGCCTGGACCAGGTGGCCAGGCTGGCCCCTCTCCGGGTCGAGCTCGGATGAAACCAGTCGCCCGCCGGGCCACAGATCCATCTCATGCCCCGCACATACCTGAGTCCCGATGGGCCATCACTGACGGCGATATGGTGGGGAACGGGCTACCGATCTTTCCCTGGCTCGCGGACGACGCCCGCTGCCGGGCGGCGTGTTCAACGCGACGCTGGCGACGATGGTGGCGACCTATGGACCGCCACGGCGTCACGCCGGTGGCGCATCTGGCCGCGTGAAGGCGTGTCAGCGGCCCGCATCGGCCTCCGCCGCGGCCAAGCCGCAGCGGGCCTCCCCATACAGCCGCTCGCAGTTCTCCAGCCAGGTATCGCGGGTGAACAGGTCCATCACCCGGCGGCGGGGGATGCGGCGGTCGATCGCCGCCGCCGTTCCGATCGCCGCGGCAAGGCCGGCGGCGTCGTCCGGCGGCGCGAAGGCACCCGCCTCGGCGATCACCTCCCGCGCCGCGCCGCGATCGGTGCTGGCGACCGGCAGGCCGCATGCCATCGCCTCGATCGCCACCAGCCCGAACGGCTCGTCCCAGCAGGGCGTGAACAGGAACACCGAGGCGCGACCGAGCTCGGCCGCCAGCGCCGCGGCACGGAGGTGGCCGCCGTAACGCACCGCGCCGCCCAGCAGCGGCCTGACCCGCGCGTCCCAGTATCCCGGCTCCTCGATCGTGCCGAACAGCGTGAGCGGGATACCGGCGCGCAGCGCGGCCTCGACCGCCAGGTGGGTCCCCTTGGTGGCGGTGATGCGGCCGCACCAGACGGCGCTGCCGTCGCCGGTGCCGCGGAACGGCCAGGCGTCCGGGTCGATGCCGTTGTGGAGCACGGAGGCCTGTGCCGGCGCCCCGTCCGGCCACCAGGCATGCAGCTGCCCGCGCGAGGTGACGGTGAGGCGATGCCCGGGTCCGGCGCTGTCCCGCACGAACCAGTGCAGCGCGTCGAACGGCGGCACGTGCAGCGAGGTGACGGTGGGCACCTCGCCGAGGCGGGCGCGGGCAAGGGGGAACCGGTGCAGGCTGTTGTTGTGCACCACGTCGAAGCCACCGGCCCGGATGCGGTCGCAGGCGGCCGCATAGCCGGCATCGACATGGGCGATCAGCGGCGCGCTGCCGCGGTGCTCGGCCCAGGGAAAGGTGCGCTCGTAATGCTCGGCCAGCACGGGATCCAGCGTGAACCGTGCGTCGCTGTCGCCGGAGGCGAACAGCACCACCTCATGGCCGCGGGCAGCCAGCCCGGCGGCCAGGTGCCAGCCGTGCGCCTCCATGCCGCCCATGAACGGCTCGGCGATCGGCTGGCGCACGTGCGCCAGCAGCGCGACCCTCACGCGGCGGCGGGCGCGGCCCGTGCCCCGCC
>CAXUBN010000066.1:0-9815 GCA_964249255.1 uncultured Acetobacteraceae bacterium
TGATCTGCGCGCTGCCGCTGGTGTTCTGCGGCATCGTGCTCAGCCTGTTCATCACCGGGACCACCTTCTCGATCGCCTCGCTGATGGGCGCCATCATGAGCGTGGGCGTGGCGTCCGCGAACTCGATCCTGCTGGTGACGTTTGCCCGCGAGTATCGGGAGGAGCACGGCTGCTCGGCGATCGAGGGCGCCATCGCCGCGGGCGAGGCGCGGCTGCGGCCGGTCCTGATGACCGCGGGCGCCATGGTGGTGGGCCTGATCCCGATGGCGCTCGATCTGGGGCAGGGAGGCGAGCAGAATGCCGCGCTGGCCCGCGCGGTGATCGGCGGCATCAGCGTCGGCACCTGCTCGACGCTGTTGTTCGTGCCATTCCTCTACAGCCTGCTGCGCCGGGGCCCGGTGCATGCCCCGGAGGACTACGTATGAGCCCGCTGGACCATGACGACCGCCCCCCGCTCGATCTGGACGCGCCGCCCCGGGATGCCGCTCCCCAGGACGCTGCCCCGGTCGCGCGCGAGCCAGACCGGCGGCCGGATCGCCGGGAGGACAGGCAGCGGGACGACCAGGGACGGGACCATCGGGACGACGAGCCCCCTCCGCCGCCGCCGAGGCGCTGGCTAGCCCTGCTGGTGGTGGTGCCGCTGCTGCTGCTGGTCTGCTGGGGGGTATTCACGCACTGGCGGCAGTCGAACGACGCCGCCGACACGCTGCGGCAGGCCCAGGCCAGCATGCCCGACGTGCACCTGGCCGCCGTGAAGCGCACCTCCGACGTCAGCGCCACGCAGCTGCCGGGCCAGACCGTGGCGTTCGAGTCCGCCGACCTATACGCGCGCGCCACCGGCTACATCGGCCGCCGCCTGGTGGACATCGGCAGCCACGTCCACCGGGGCGACCTGCTGCTCGTCATCGCCGCCCCCGACCTCGACCAGCAGCTGACGCAGGCCCGGGCGCAGCTCGGCCAGATGCAGGCGCAGCTGGCCCAGGCCCAGACCAGCCTGCAGCAGGCGAAGTCCAGCTCGCAGCTGGCCGGCATCACCAGCAAGCGCTCGGACATCCTGGCCAGCGAGGGCTGGGACACCAAGCAGAACCGCGACAACCTGGCCACCAGCGCCGCCGTCAGCGTCAAGAGCGTGCAGTCGGCGCAGGCCGGCATCGGCGTGGCCGTGGCCAACGTGCGCGCCCAGCAGGCCACCGTGGACCGGCTGGTGGCGCTGACCGGCTTCGAGAACGTGACGGCGCCGTTCGACGGCGTCATCACGCAGCGCGACGTCGATGTCGGCACGCTAGTGCAGAGCGACACCGTGAGCGGGACCGCCCTGCTGCACATCGACCGCAACGACGTGCTGCGCACCCAGGTCTACGTGCCGCAGAGCGACTTCTCCGGCATCCATGATGGACTGCCGGCGCACGTGGCGGTGCCCGAGCTGCCGGGGGAAGCGTTCAAGGCGGTGGTGTCGCGCTCGTCGGACAGCTTGGCGCAGAACTCGCGCTCGCTGCTGGTCGAGGTCGACATCGACAACCACGAGGGCAAGCTGCAGCCGGGCCTGTTCGTGGACGTGTCGTTCGACGTGAAGCGATCGGCGCCGACCGTGGTGATCCCCGACGCAGCGCTGATCTTCGATGCCGCCGGGCTGCACGTTGCCGTGGTGGGCGCGGACGACCGGGTGCAGATGCGCCCGATCAGCATCGCCCGCGACACCGGCAACGACGCCGAGCTGCGCGACGGGCTGGACGGCGGCGAGCGGGTGATCGTCAACCCGCCGACCGACCTCACCGCCGGCCAGAAGGTGCACGTGGTGACGGACAAGAAGGGCGGGCAGGCCGCAGGCTAGGCCGGGGGACGGCTTGTCCCCTGGCCGGGCAGCAAGCCGACCGTCAGGCGGCCGCCATCGCCGCCCGAGTTGACCGTGCTCGTATCGGCATGGTGGCGTGCAGGGTGATCTCGATCGCCTCGGCCGCTTCCGGCAGCGTGATATGGCCATCGCCGTTGGTCCAGCGCCAGGCGAGGTCGCCTGCTCGTTCCACCGGCCACCACCCGTCCGACGACTGATCCAGCGCGATCTCCTGCCGCCAGCGCCCCCGGCACAGCGTCACGCCGCGGACCGCGACGCCGAGCCGGCGCCGATCGTCGGACCACGGCGCCAGGGCGGTGGGCCGGTCGCTCGCCGAGCGCAGCCGCACCTGGGTGCAGCCCGGCGGGAGCGCGAAGCGCAACCCATCGCCGCACGGCGCGAGTCGGGTGCCGTCCATGGTCTCCAGCCACGGCAGCAGGTCCGGCTCCAGCTCCGGCACCGGCGTCACATGGCCGGCGGCCTGGGCTCGCTCGGCGAGGCGCTGCCAGATCGGCCGTACGCGCATCGCATCGGTCACCAGGGGCGCGCACGGTTGCAGGTCGCCGGTTTGCGGATGCAGCGGCACGACAATGCCCTGGTTGTCGAACTGCCCGCGGTTGCCGCCATCCAGGTAGCTCTCGCATGGCATCCCGTCTGCGATCAGCACCGCATGCCGCTCCAGCTCGACGTGGTGGTAGGTGACGACCGCGCGGCCGGTATCCCGCGTGATCGTTATGCCGTTCACGAGCTGGCGCGCCTGGATCAGCATGCCGTCGACGTAGAGCGCGTGGTCGGGTGAGACGTGCAGGTCATGCGCCGGCACCCCGGGAGCGAT
This sequence comes from uncultured Acetobacteraceae bacterium, assembly GCA_964249255.1. Lineage (GTDB taxonomy): Bacteria > Pseudomonadota > Alphaproteobacteria > Acetobacterales > Acetobacteraceae > Lichenicola. The sequence continues at coordinate 2,667 of CAXUBN010000066.1, forward strand.
GGCGTCGCGGCCGATGCGGATCGGGTCGACGTGCTCGGTATCCGGGTGCCGTGCCACCACCACGCGGCGCTGGCCGAGCCAACGGATCGACATGGGTGTCTCGATGCCGTCCCGAAGCGTAATGACCCGGTCGCCGACCTGCAGGCTCTCGACGGCGCACTCGCCCCGGTCGGTCAGGATCATCGTGCCGGCGCAGAAGCAGGGGGCGTCGGTGGTGAGGATCGTTTCGTAGGGGTCCGCGGTCAGCGTGAAGGTGGCATTGGTACAGTCCTGGCCGGCGAGCGCGAACCTGTCGACGACGCTGCCGTCCTGGCTCAGCGTCAGCGTGTCGCCAACATGGTTGAGGCTGTAACCGGTGCCGGCGAGGTCGACTGCATCGCCGCTCTGGAACAGGTCGAGCGTGCCATCATAGCCGCCGGTCAGGCTGTCAAGCACCAGCGTGCCGGTGTGATCAAGGAAGGAGACGGTGCCGAGGTTGTCGACCGGATCTGCAATGAACAACGTTGCGTTGTTCGCGATGCTGGTTGCACCGATGTCGGCGGGACCAGAGGAGTTAAGAATATCGAGTTGAGTTCCGGCGCCGGATACGCTGATGGTGCCGGTATTGCTCGTAAGTTCCAGTGTATTGTTGCCGATCCCATCGCTGACCGAGATGTGTCCTTCATTGGTAAGGTCGCCCTGCTCATCAAGATCACCGGTGGCAGCGGTGATGGTGCCTTGATTATCCAGGTCATCGCTGAGGTAGGCGTCTCCGGTGATCATCAACGTGCTGGACGCGGCCAGAACTGTTCCGCTGCTCAGGTAGAGCGAAGATTGCCCGACGCTGTCACCGAGGCTGATGTCGACATTGTTGAACGTCTGCCCAACGTCGAAGCTCAACCGCGAATCGGAGCCGGTGTCGATGATCTGCTCGGGCGCGGTGCCGGTGAAGGTGATGCCGTTCTCGATGCTGACACGGGAGTCGTTGGCGCTGAGGTCGAGCGGGCCGGCCAGGGTGACCCCGTCCAGCGTGCCGCCGGCGTAGTCGATGGTGCCCCCGTCAAGCTTGATCGTGCCGCCAATGATGGTGCCGGCGAGGCGGGCGCCGTCGAGTGTGCTGCCGCTGGTGATGTCGAGCGTGCTGCCGGTGTTGGTGAGCGTCCCGCCCAGTGTGAGGCTGGCGCCGTTGCGCTGGATGGTGCCGAGCTGGGCGTCGGTCTCGGTACTCTGGAGGTCGAGGGTGGCGCCGGAGCTGACGATGATGGTGCCCGACGTGTTGTCGAGGGTGCCAGTCGTGGTCAAGGTTGCATCGTTGGTGACACCGATGCTGCCGGAGTTGACGGCGTTGACGATGCCGAGCCCGGTGCCGGTGCCGGACACGCTGATGGTGCCGGTGTTGTTGGTCAGGTAGTCAAGGGTGTTGTTGCTACTGCCGTCGCTGATGGCGATGGAGCCCTGGTTGGTGATGTTGGCGCTGTCGACGAGGTTGCCGGTGGCGGCGGTGATGCTGCCCTGGTTGTCGAGGCTGGTGCCGTTGATATAGGCGACCCCGTTCTCGGTAGTCAGTGTACTGCTGGCACCCAGCGTGAGGCTGGGGCCGGTATTGATGTAGCTGTAGTCTCCTGACGTGCCGCCGAGGGTGACGGCGACATTGTTGAGCGTCTCGGTGTCGTCGAAGCTGAGAATGGAGTTGGTGCCGGTGTCGATGATCTGCTCGGGCGCGGTGCCGGTGAAGGTGATGCCGTTCTCGACCGAGACGCGGGCGCCGTTGGCGCTGAGGTCGAGCGGGCCGGCGAGCGTCACGCCGTCCAGTGTGCCGCCGGCGTAGTCGATGGTGCCGCCGTCGGGCCGGATGGTGCCGCCGGTGATGGTGTTGCTCACCGTGAAGGTGCCGGCCTGCACGTCCAGCACTCCGGCCAGGGTGAGGGCCGTGCTGGGGGTGATCGTCACGCCCGGCGCGTCCAGGGTCAGCGAGCCGATGCTGGAAACATCCAGCGTGATGCCGTAGCTGCCGGCTAGGTTGACCAGCGCCGTGTCGGTGCTCCCGGGCACGCCGTTCGGCATCCAGTTCGCGGCATCGCTCCAGTTGCCGCCAGCCGGACCGAACCAGGTGTAGCTCGCCATGCGCGATCACTCCGATAACGGGCGTGGCAACCGGCCACGAACGGAAGCATTGCGAAACAATGTCCCGGGCACGGCCGCCGGCGCATCCCTAACCCGGGTGATCTCGTTACTTTTGATATCCTTATAACGAGTCGACTTGTCTCCTGACTGCGGTGGCCGATTAGCCTGCCCAGGCGAGGACCGGCGGTATCCCATCGACGGCCTCTGCGGCCACCACCGGTAGGATGGCGTGCACGACGATCTCGATCGCATCGGCCGGTTCCGGCAGCACGATCCGGCCGTCGCCATCGGTCCAGCGCCAGGCGACGGTGCCGGCGCTTTCCAGCGGCCACCAGCCACCATCCTTCGCCAGCTCGGATAGCGTCAGCTCCTGCTGGCGATCGCCACGGTGCAGCCTGATCGCGCTGACCGCGACGCCGAGCCGGCGCCGGTCGTCCGACCAAGGCGCCAGCGTCGTCGGCCGGTCGGCGCGCGAGCGGAGCCGCACCTGCCGGCAGCCTGGCGACAGGGCGTGGCGGTTCCCGTCCAGTCGCGGCAGCCGAGCACCGGCCATGGTCTCCAGCCACGGCGGGAGATCGGCCTCGATCCGCGGTTCCGGCGCCGTGTGGCCGGCCACGATGGCCCGATCGGCGAGGCGCTGCCAGATCGGCCGGACGATCTCGGGCTCCGTGACGAAGGGCGCGCAGGCGGTCCGGGCCCGATTCGCCGCCGGACCGTGCAGTGGCACCACGGTGCCGGCGCTGTCGAACTGCCCGCGGTTGCCGGTGTCGAGGTAGCTCTCGCAGGGCATCCCGTCGGCGATCAGCACCGCGTGCCGGTCCAGCTCGACGTGGTGGTAGGTGACGACCGCACGGCCGGTGTCGCGGATGATCGTCATGCCGTTCACCAGCTGTCGCGCCTGGATCAGCATGCTGTCCAGATACAGCGCGTGGTCGGGCGAGACGTGGAGGTCGCGCATCGGCACCCCGGGGGCGATCGCATCGCGGCTGATGCGGACCGGATCGACGTGCTCGGTGTCGTGGCCGGGCGCCACCACCATCCGGCGGCGGCCGAGCCAGCGCACTGGCATCAGGGTCTCGATGCCGTCCTGAAGCGTCACCACCAAGTCGCCGATTTCCAACGTCTCCACCGCGCGCTCGCCCCGGTCGGTCAGGATCAGCGTGCCGGCGCAGAAGCAGGGCGGTTCGTTGGCAGCTATCGAGGTTGGGGTGGCATCGGTGCTGACGATGTCGCCGGTCAGGGTGAAGGTGGCGTCCGTGTAGTCACCGCCGGTCAGGGCGAGGCGATCGAGGGGGTTGCCGTCCAGATCTACCGTGAGCGTGTTGCCGGAGTGGGAGATGCTGTACGACCCTAGGCTGACGGTCTGGACGCTGGGGATGGGCCCCAGGTCCAGCACGTCGCCGGCCTGGAACATGTCCAGCGTGCCGACGGTCGAGGCCGGGTTGAAGTGCGAGTAGCCAGGGTTGAGCTGGGACAGGACGAGGGTTCCGGTGCCATCCCCGAACGAGACGGTACCCAGAGACCCCCCGTTCCCGAGCTTCAGCGTGGAGCCCGTCGAGATCCGTACCACGCCGCTGCTTTCGAACATCCCAACCGGCTCGTACAGCTCCGTTGGCGCGGTAAGCGTCAGGTTGCTACCGTCCGCGATGATCACGGTCCCAGTGTTGTCGAAGGTGGTCGCGTAGGATGAGGACCCGCCGGAAAGGCTGAGCGGCCCGAAGTTCGAGATCTGGAAGAAGCCGATGCCGCTGCGATTGGTCTCCGTAAGGACGCCCTCGTTCTCCAACGTGGCCCCCGTGAACCCGCTGCCCAGATCGCCTCCGAGACCGCCGGCGGTAGCGATGATGGTTCCCTTGTTGTCCAGGATGCTGTTGGAAGATTCGTAGACGTTGTTCGGCGAGCCAAAGTACTCGCTTCCGGTCAGGGTCATCAGGCTGTCGGGACCCAGGGTCAATGTCGGGGTGCCGCCGCCGTATGAACCCGGCGGCTGGACGACATAGAAGGACGAGTTGCCGAGCGTCAGGGTAGCATGGTCGAGGGTCCGGGAGCCGTCGAACTCGAGATAGGAACCAGGTGTGGTCTCGGTAATCCGGATCGGGCTGCCGGCGGCGAAGCTCGAGTTGGCGTCGATGATGAGCTCCGTGTTTGCCCCGCCGTTGACGTCGAGCGGCCCGTCGATCGTCACGTTGGAGAGGGTGTTGTAGTACCCGGCATAGTGGATGCCTGTCCCATCGGTCTTGATCGTGCCGTTCTGGATGGTGGCGCTGTTCAGTTCGTATCCGGCGGCGGCTGGATTGTCGGCACCGATGTCGACCGTGGCGCCCTGCAGGTCGAGGATGCCGTCGATCAGCACCGTTCCGCCCTGGTTGTCGACGTGGCTGGCGATGTCCTCGATCCGGGCCAGGGTGTAGTTCTCGTAGAAGAGCTCCAGCGTCGATGTGGGATCGATGGTGATCGTGCCGGTGTTCGAGAGGGTGTCCGTCATGGAGTAGGAGTTCACCGTGACGTGCGCGCCGTGCGAGAGGGTGATGTCGCCGGTGTTGGTCAGGACCTGAACCGCCATCTTGCTTCCGCCGGCGGCGGCTCCGCTGAACTCCACGGTTCCGCTGTTGATCAGGTTCGGAATGCCGAGTGGATTCGTTCCGTCCGAGTCCAGGAGCAGGACCCCATCGTTCCGAAGCATGCCGTTGATCGACAGGGTGGTGCTCGTCAGGGAGACCATGCCCTTGTTGTCGAGAGCATCGCCGGAGGAGTACGGGTAGCCGAGGGTCAGCCTTGAGCCGTCGGCGCTCAGGCTGCCGCTGGGGTCGAGCGTGAGCACCCCGGCGGCGAGGCTGGCGCCGCTGCCGACCGTGACGGCGACGTCGTCCAGGGTTCCCGCGCCGCTAAAGTCGAGCGTGCTGCCGGCGCCGGTATCGAGGATCTGTCCCGGCGCGGTGCCCGTGAAGCCGATGCCGTCGGCGATCGTCAGGCTGGAGCCGGCCGCGCTGAGGTCGAGCGGGCCGGACAGCGTGACGCCGTCGAGCGTGCCGCCGTCATAGGCGATCGTGCCGCCGTCGACGGCGATCGTACCGCCCTGGATGGCGTGGCTGACCGTGAGCGTGCCGGCCCGGACGTCCAGGGTGCCATCCAGCCGCAGCGTGCCGCTGGGCGTCAGCCGTGCCCCGGCGGCGTCCAGCGTCAGCGAGCCGATCTCGGACACGTCGAGGGTGACGACGTAGCTGCCGGCAAGGTCGATCAGCGCCAGGTCGCCGGACCCCGGGACGCCGCTCGGGGTCCAGTTGCCGGCGGTGCTCCAGGTCCCGCTTTGGGCGTTGGACCAAGTGTAGGTGGCCATCGACGTCGCTCCCGGGGGGCCGACCACGACGCATCCCCGCGATCCAGGCTGCGGGACGCTACCTCACCAACCGTCGTTGCGCATCATTAACTAGATTTGGCGCGATATTTTGCGACGTTTTGACGGGCGGGAGAGACACTCCGACGTCCTGCCGCCATAGGCGACGGGGGATCGCGTCACCGCGATCCCCCGATGGTCGGCGCCGCCTTGATGCTCGGGATCAGCCCTTGTGGGTGTGGCCGACCGCGCGGATGCGACGCACGCGGGCCGGATGGCCGGCGGCGCTGGGTGCGGCACAGGTCTCGTAGCTGGAGGGCTGCACGATGTCCTTGGCCTCGGCGTAGCCGCCCAGGTCCGACGCGTTGCTCAGCACCGACACCTCGTCGAACATGCTGACGCGCTGCTGGCAGAACGCGACGCCGGCCTTCAGCCCGCGCTCGGACTGTACGTTGGCGAGCTGGGTGATGTAGTCGTCGTGGGCGTTCTGCGCACCGCGGCCGTAGGTGGTGCGGAAGTAGCCGTTGAGCCGGCCCTCCTCGGCGTTGAGGTCGGGCCGGAACTTGGCGACGAACGCGTTGTAGCGATCCTGCACGTTGCAGGACAACGCGGTCACCATCAGCTCGCTCTTCAGTCCCTGCACGTCGAAGGCCTCGCGCGCCGCCGAGATGCCGCACTGGTTCGCCGCCAGCGCTGGGCCGGCGACCAGTGCGGCCAGGCCCAGGCCGGAGGCCACTCGTCCGAGGTGGCCCAGGACGCGGGGAGACGGGAAAGCCATGCTGTTCTCCAGGCCTGGTGGCGGCCGCGGTGGATGTCCGATTCGGCGAGCCGCCGAGTCCGGCTCATCTTGCAGATGAGGTTGCAGACGTAAATCACGGTTCCGCAAGCATAATTCCGCGTGAACGGAACGCCGGCCCGGGTGGTGTTGCGCAACTGCATCGGGCGTGAAGACGGGGTAACCGATGGCGGTCGTGTAGCCGCGGGTCACCCGTCCGGCAAGCGCCCGGCCTTTCACGACCGCGGCTTTTGCCCTAGAGCACAACACCCCCGGAGATGCGGACGCGCCGGCGCCGCAGACACTGTTCTCGGAGCTGATGCGTGCACGTTCGAGTTTCCGCGGCCCTGGCCCCGATCCTGGTCACGGCCTGTTCCCTGATGGCCGGATGTGCCCACAAGCCGCCGCCGGAGCCGGTCGCGGCCGCGGCTCCCGACCCGTACGGCTACCTTCCACGGTCGGCGGTGTGCACGGTGAGCCCAGTGAGCGGTGGCCGCGCGACCATGAGCACCCGCTCCGACGACGGGCTGTGCGCGGTGGCGGTGGCGACGCCGGATGGCACGGCCTATGCCTCGTTCCTGCTGCAGACAGCACCCGCGCACGGCAAGGCGTTCATCCACAACTACAACAACCAGACGCTGATCGACTACACTGCGACCACCGCCTATGCCGGGCCGGACAGCTTCACCGTCAGCCTGATCCCGGTCAGCGGGCCACGGGTGCCCCTGCTGGTGGTGGCCTCGGTGGATGCGACCGGCGTCGCGCGCCCAGCCCCGCCGCCGCCCGAGGCGGCACCGCCGCTGGCCGGCACGACGCACAAGAAGGTCGTCAGGAAGAAGAAGAAGAAGACCAAGGCGACGTCGTAGGGAGGATAGGGCCAGGGCGGAGCCCAGGACCCCCCCCCCGGCCCCCGCCCCAGGGTCCCCCACCCCACGCA
>CAXUBN010000067.1:0-9781 GCA_964249255.1 uncultured Acetobacteraceae bacterium
AGGGCCAGCGCCATCGCGGCCGCCGCGCGGTTCGGGTTGGCCCGGCGGCAGGCAGGGGCGAGCACGGCGACGTCCATCGCGTCGCCGGCGACACGGGAGGCAGGGCCAGATGCGCCGGCCGGCCTGGCGAGGATGACGAGGCCGGCGACAAGCTCGCGCAGCCCGAAGGCACGCAGGAGGCCCGGACCGCCGGCAAGGCCCAGCCGGCGTGACACCGCGCTGGGCACCGCGACCTCGGCGGCGCCGAGTGCGAGGCTGAGCCAGCCCAGGAAACGGGCGAGCCCAGCGGCGTTCACGATGTGGTGTCCCGTTCCTAGTCCGGCACCTGGTCGAGCGTCGTCGGCTCCACCTGCCGCTGCCGGTTCTCGTTATGCCGATGGGACGACAGCGCCTGATAGGTATGGAGCCGGGCGCGCATCACCGAGCCTAGCGGCCGGTGCGCCGCCAGCGCGTGCGCCGGCTGGAACGACAGCACCTTATCGAAGTAGACTTGGCGCGCCGGACCGTATGCGTCCTGTGGCGGCACGACGATGCGCGCCACCGGCACGTAGGGGCTCGCGTCCTCGGGCCAGGGCACGGACGCGTTCTCGATCGGCATGGCGTCCGGATCGGTGCACAGCTGCACCCGCAGCTCGAAGACGGCACCATGGTCGCGCAGGTGCGCCACCGCGGCGTGGCGGAAGGCGTCGGGATCGGCACCGGTGTCCAGGCTCCGGTCCACGATCGCCACCAGCTCCGGCGACACCGGGAACAGGCCGATCTTGGCCACGTAGTCGCCGTAGCGGAGCGCCGCCTGGCTGAAGTAGGCATCGGCCAGCGGGTTGCGCCTGGTGTGGCCGAAGAAGCCGAAGGTCGGGCTGTCGCTGCCGACGGCGTTGAAGGCGGCGTTGACGACGCGGGACGCGGTCGAGACCGCCTGCTTCAGCACCTCCGGCCGCCCGGTGTTCTTCTCGATGCCGCGGATGGCGGTGAGGAAGGTGGCGGCGCTGGCCTGCGCGAACGCGGTGCCGGTGGCCAGCACGAAGTCCTGCGTCGGCGCGACGTGCCCGGGGAGGCGGGGTCCGTCCACGCCGAGCACCTTGATGCCGACGCCGCGATGGGTGGACACGCTGTCGGACAGATGCTCGCCGGGGCCCTGCGCGAAGCGCATCAGGACGGGATAATCCCGCACGGCGGCGAACAGGCCCTGGGCGAGCGGCCCGGGCAGATCGGGCAGCACGGCCAGCGTGCCCTTGACCAGCGCGGTGCTCTTGGCGTGCGAGGCGCGCACGGTCTGGCCGTCACGCTGGGCAACGATCTGGCTTTCATGCGTCATGGACGCGATGATGTCCTGGATCACCCGGTTCTCGTCCGGTAGCGGCGTCTCGATGTCGTCCGCGTAGCGAACGTGGCCCGTCGCATCCATGGCAATCCCCCTGACCGTATCCCATCATCGGGCCGGTCAAGGGATCGAAGGGTCCGATCGTTGCCGCGATCCGGATGACAACCCCGTCATCGCGACCGGCCTACGGGAGGCCAGCCAGGCAGGATGCCTGGCGGTCCCTGCCGGCAGTGCCGCCGGAACCCGCGGATCGTTACGCCGATGCCATGGGCGTCCAGCTGGCATGGTCCTCGCCGCCCTGCACGCGTCCGCGGGCGGGAAACGGGAAGTGCGGCGTGAAGCACTGCCAGCCCGGCTCGGAGAGCCGCGAGAGCAGCCCGCGGCGGGTCTGCACGGCCAGGACGGGATTCATATCCATCGGCTGGAAGCTGTCCGGCGTCTCGATCGAGACGAGCTGATGCGTCACGGCATCGGCCGTGTAGAGGAGCTTGTCGTCGCCATCCGACAGGATGAAGCCGACCTGGCCCGGAGCATGGCCGGGCAACGCCATGGTTCCGAGCCCCGGCAGTGCCTCCTCGCCGGACCTGAACGTCCCCAGGGTGTCGCCGGCGAGGCGCAGCAGGCGCCTGGCGAACTGCTCCATGAAGAACTTGATGTGCGGCGGCGTCGCGGCCTGGCTGAGATCGAGCGGATTCCGGGTCCAGTAGGCGAGCTCCTCCGCGCTGACGAGGTAGGTGGCGTTCGGATAGGCCTTGGTGTCGTCGTTGCCGTAGAGACCGCCGATATGGTCCGGGTGCATGTGCGAGATCAGCACCACGTCGATGTCGGCCGGCGCGAAGCCGGCGGCGGCCAGCGATTCCGGGAGATGCGCCACGGTGGGCATGGGCTGCCCGTTCTCGAGCAGGATCAGGCCATGCCCGCTGTCGATCAGCACGAGCCCAGTCCCGGGCAGGCGGATCAGCAGGCAGTTCAGCGGAACCAGGATCGGCGGGGCCGGCGGCGCGGGCGGGGCTCCGGCGGGCCTCGGCGGCATCGGCCGGATGATGGCGCCGTCGCTCACGGCCCAGCAATCGATCTCGCCGACGCGGAAATGCTCGAACTGCGGCTGGGCCGCCGGAAGCGTGGCGGGATCGACGATATCGGGCTGGGTGGCGGACTGGCTCATGGGTTCGGTTCCGACAAGGGCGATCGATGGAGGCGGCAATTCAGATCGATGGTTCAGATCGATGGGGCGAGGCCGACGGCCATCGGCGGCATCCGCCGCTGGCGGCGCCCGAGCAGGACGACCACGACGGCGCCCACCAGCAGCAGCGGCGCGATGAGCAGGTAGCGCGGCGGTGCCGGCACGCCCGCCAGCACCAGGGTGAGGACGAGCGGCATGATGACCTGCCCGAGTCGGCCGACGGCGACCGCGGCGCCGACGCCGGTCGACCGGACGGCGGCGGGATAGGTCACCGCGGCCACGGCGAGCATGCCGGAGATGCCCATGCCGCTCAGGAACACGCCGAGAAAGGCGAGCGCGGCCGTCATCGACCGCACGGACACCGCGTCGTATCCCACCGTGGCGGTTCCCAGCGCGCTCAGCACCAGCGTCGTCGCCATCACCGGGCCGGTGCCGAACCGCTCGATCAGGAAGCCGGCCAGGGGCGAACCGATCAGCGAGCCGAGGCCGCCCACCGCCAGGGCCAGGGCACCGAACTTCAGCGGGATGCCGTTCGCCAGCATCAGGGCCGGGGCCAGGAAGAACACCGCCGCCACCATTCCCCACACCAGCAGGAAGGCGATCCACAGCAGGACGGTGCTGGCCCCGGCACCATCCGCGAACAGGGCGCCGAACCGTGCCCGTCCGACCTGCCCATTTCCGGCAGCCGCACCGAGGGCCCCCACGCGCGACGCGGCCGGCAGCGGTGACGACGATGGCAGCCCGACCAGCAACGCCACGAACACCACCAGCGGCAGGACGCCGCCGACGATGAAGATCGACGCCCAGCTGTATCGGCTCAGGAGAAAGAAGGAGAAGAACGTCCCCACGACGTTGCCGACCGGGAAGGCGGTCCAGATCGCGCTGGTGGTGCGCGCGCGGCGCTCCGGCGGCACGTACTCCGACACGATGGCGATGAAGCAGGGGGTGGCGCCGCCCAGCCCGAGGCCGGCGATCAGGCGGACGATCATCAGCTCGGGAAACGAGGTGCAGTAGGCCGACGCCAGGGTGAACAGCCCGAAGATCAGCGTGGTCAGCGACAGCATCTGCTTGCGGCCGAACCGGTCGCCGAGGTTGCCGAAGGTCAGCGCACCGATCATCGAGCCCAGCAGCGAGGCCGAGATGATCGGACCCAGCCGGCTCAGCGGCAGCCCGAGCGTGCGGATGATCCCGGGTCCCGCGACCGACACGGACACGGTGTCGTTGCCATCCAGGAACGCCACCGTCGCGCACAGGACCGCAACCCGCAGGAACAACGCCCTGCTTGGCGCGGCCGAAACGTTTCCAGCGACACCGCTCATGATCTTGAACCCTTCCCAGCCCGATCTTGGTTTTTCATGGATAGACACGTGACCGGACGGGCGGCGCGGGTCGCCGGCCCACCGGCGTCTCGTTGCGGCAGGGTCCCTATGACGCCAGCGTGGCCCGCACCGCCTCCGGATATCGGAAGCCGGCGATGGCCCCTGGGGCGAACGCCGTTCCGAGTTCGGCCAGGTCCTCGTCGGTCAGCTCCACGTCGACGGCCGCGAGGTTCTCCGGCACCCTGGAGCTCCGGCTCATGCCGATCAGCGGCACGATGTCCCGGCCCTGCGCCAGCACCCAGGCGATGGCGACCTGCGCCGGCGTCTTGCCCCTGGCCTCGGCGACCCGGCGCAGCACCGCGACCGCCGCGAGGTTCTTCTGCAGGTTTTCGCCCTGGAAGCGGGGAAACCCGCGGCGCACGTCGTTCGCCGGCAGCTCGCCGGACACCGAGCCGGTGAGCAGCCCCTGGGTGACCACGCCATACGGGACGATGCCGACGCCGAGCTCGCGGGCGGTCGGCAGGATCTCCTCCTCGATGAAGCGGCTCGCCAGCGAGTACTCGATCTCGAGTGCCGCCACCGGATGCACCGCATGCGCCTGGCGGAGCTGGGCGGCGTTGTACTCCGAAACCCCGAGGTAGCGGACCTTGCCTTCCTTGATGAGGTCGGCGATGGCGCCCACGGTGTCCTCGACCGGAACGTTCGGATCGACCCGGGCCGGCTGATACAGGTCGATCACGTCGACGCCCAGGCGGCGCAGCGAGTAGCAGCAGAAGTTCTTGACCGCGTTCGGCCGGCAGTCGAAGCCCAGCGCCGCACCCGACGGAGACCGCAGCACCCCGAACTTCACCGACACGAAGGCCTGGTCGCGCCGGTCCCGGAGCGCCTTGCCGACCAGCATCTCGTTGGCGCCGTTGCCGTAGAAGTCGCCGGTGTTCACCAGCGTGATCCCGCCGTCGAGCGCGGCGTGGATGGTGGCGATGCCCTCGACGTCGCCGCCGACGGGATCGGCGCCGCGCAACGCGGTCATCCGCATGCAGCCAAGGCCAAGGGCGGCGACCGCCGGGCCGTCGTTGCCGAGCTGTCTCATGTCCATGTCGAAATTCCCATGCTGCGCCGCCTCGCATGCGGCAGCGATCGCGATGCGGGGACCGGCGCCCGCGGTCCGTGTCGAAACGAGCATCGGCGGGAGACCCGTATGGATCCTCCGCCGATCAACCAGTCAGTGTGATCCCGTCGTGCGAACAACGGTCGGGTCTGGACCCGATCGCCGAACGGTTCGTGGCTAGATCGGGCCGGTTTCCATGCCCAGCAGCGAGCGCCCGAGCGACTCGGTGGAGGCGCTCTGATCAAAGAACGCGTGCGAGCTGATCATGTTGATGTCGCGGAAGATCATCTGCAGCTTGCATTGCCGGCGGAAGGCGTTGGCGCCGGCACCCAGCACCAGCTCGTTGATGGCGTCCCGGCACAGCTCGCCCAGCATCGCGCTCCGCGCCTTCAGCGCATGGCGGGCCTGGACGTCGTAGCGCGCCGGGGCATCGGGCGCCATCACGGACGCCGCCATGTCGGCGATCAGGATCTCCGCCGTCTGCGTCAACGCCTCGCCGCGGCCGGCCAGCATCTGCAGGGACGGCTTGGTGGCGGCGGACTTGCCGTCGTTGGTGCCGGTCCGCGTCCTGAGGTTGTTGGTGAACTCGTCGACGACGCCGCGCAGCGCGCCCACGAACACGGCCATCGAGTAGGTGAACGTCACCAGGATCAGCGGACGGGCATAGAACGGGTTGGCATGCACCGCCGCGCCGGGGGTCTGGCCGCCGAACAGGCTCATGCTGGGCAGGGTGCGGTGCGCCGGGATGAACAGGTCCTCGACGACGGCGTCCCAACTTCCGGTGGCGCGCATGCCCTCCATGTCCCAGGTGTCGACCAAGGTGACGTCGGAGCGCGGCATGATGAAGGTGACCGCCGTGGGGGTCTCGGCGCCCTGCACCATGCCGGACGACATGATCCACTGCGCGTGCGGCGAGCCCGAGTTCCAGGCGGTGCGGCCGGTGATGCGATAGCCGCCCTCCACCGGCCGCAGCTTGAACAACGGCGCCAGCACACCGGCCGAGCAGGCCGACGGACCGTCGGCGAAGATCTCCTGCTGCGCCCGCTCGGGGAACTGGCAGTGGATCCAGTTGTGGCCGATGTAGAAGGCCAGCACCCAGCCGGTGGCCGGACATACGGCGGAGAAGATGCGGATGATCTCGGACGCGGTATCCAGCCCGAGCTCGTAGCCGCCGAACCGCTTGGGAACCAGCGTCGCGATCAGGCCGGTATCGATCCAGTCGGCGACCAGCTCGTCCGGCAGCTTGCTGGCGCTGTCGATCTCCTGGATGCGGTCGGCCCACTTCGCGGCGACCGTCTTGGCTCGCTCGATGAGCACCGACGGCGTGATGACCATCGGAAGCGCCGCTGTGCTGTTAGACATCCCAAGAACTCCCTGCTGCGTTTCCGGATCCTGTGCCGGACGATCTCAATGGGGCCGTCCCTGCGACGGCGAACTGTTCACCGGTCTCTTCCGGTGCAATGGCAATGATTATCGATACGTAACGTGTCGCGGGATCATCCGTTCATGAGCCGGAGGTCATGAGCAGAACGGGCTTGATCACGCTGCCATCGTGAGACGCCGCGGACGCCTCGTTGATCGCGCTGAAATCGAAGGTCGTGACGATCCGGTCGATCGGCAACCGGCCGCGGCGATACAGCTCGACGAGCTGCGGGATGAAGGTGCGCGGGTTGGCATCGCCCTGGTTGGTGCCGACGATGCGCAGACCGCGGCCGACGACATCGTTGACGTCGAAGGTGCCTGGCTCGCCGCGGGCGGGGATGCCGACGACGACACAGGTGCCGCGCGACGCCAGCGACCCGATCGCCGTCTTCAATGCGCCCGGGTTGCCGCTGGTCTCGATGACGCCGTCCAGCCCGGCGCCCGCGGTCAACGTGGTGATCGCGCCCTTCGTGTCCTCCTTGCTGACATCGATGGTGTCCGTGGCGCCCAGCTCGCGGGCCAGGGCCAGTCGGCCGGGATGGAGGTCGATCGCGATGACCTGGGCGGCGCTGGTCAGGCGCAGCCCCATGATCGCCGACAAACCGACCGCGCCCGCACCGAACACCGCGACGCGATCGCCGGCACGCGGCCGCAGCACGTTGGTGGCGGAGCTGACGCCGGTCTGTACGCCGCAGCCGAGTGGGGCCAGGATATGCGCCGGCACGTCGTCCGGCACCCGCACCGCGGCGCGCGATGCCGCCGTGATATGGCGGGAAAACGAGGACTGGCCGAAGAAGTGGCTATGCACCGGGTGCTGGTCGCAGCGCAGGCTGCTGGTGCCATCCCCGCGCCCACCGTTCAGGAAGTTGAGGGGAAACCAGTTCCGGCAATAGACCGGCGCGCCGTCCAGGCAAGCCGGGCAGTGGCCGCACGAGGTGAACGAGATCACCACGCGGTCGCCGGCCGCGAGGTCGGTCACGCCCGTCCCCACCTCCACGATGCGCCCGACGCCCTCGTGGCCCAGCACGCCGGGCAACGGGAACGGGATGGTGCCGGACTGCGCGAACAGGTCGGCGTGGCACATGCCGCACGCCTCGAGCTCGATCACCACCTCGTCCGGCCGCGGCGGGAGCAGCTCCAGTTCCCGCAGCACGAACGGCGCACGTGGCGCGTCGACCACCGCCGCCGTCGTCGTGCGATTGCCGAATGATCCCGGTGTATCAAGCACGATCGCGAATGCCTCAACTGATCCGCCGCAATGCGGCCGAGTCCCCCGATTGGGGTTCCTCATACTCAAGTGCCGTTGCGGATGACGATCCGGAACGCCGCGTCACCCGCGCACGATCGCATCCATCAATGCCGAACCGGCAAAATATACATAATGCGAAGGGATGGCCGATACCAGATAAATCTCATGCCACGCACAGGGTGGCGATCGACGTCATCTGCACCGTAAAGACCATCTAAATCAGTTACTTGCGTGAGGCATCCCCGGATCAACAGGCCCGCGATCACACATCCCATAAAATGCCGCGCCGCAGCATAAAGCAGCGTGGCCATAGAACTCGATCGTCGAACCGCCGCCCGTTATTGTGCACCACGGCATTTCTGTTCGGCAGCACGAACCGCGCCGTCGCTCAACCGGCGACGGCGACCGGTCCGAGCAGCGTGCGCGCCCGCTCCGCCACGCCGGGCGACAGCAGCCGGAGCGCGTTGCCGAACGCGATCTCCCGCCGTTCGTCCTCCGTAAGGGCGTCGTAGGCGAAGAACCGCCCGAGCTCCTGGCCCAGCACCGGCGCCGGCAGATAGGGGAAGTCGAACCCCAGCACGAACCGCGACGGCGGCGCCATCGCCAGCGTCGTGTTCAGCACCGCGTGCCCGAGGCAGCTGCTGAGGTCGTAATGGAAGGAGGACAGCCCCGAAACGATGTCGTCGGCGGTGACGCCGTAGCGACCGATCAGTGGCTCCATCATGGTGAAACGGTGCGTCACGAACGGCATCGTCCCGCCGGCATGCGTCACCAGCATGTTCAGGGCGTCGAAACGGCGCTTGGCGCCGGTCCTGATCATGTTGACCACCATGCGGGTCGAATCGAAGCTGAGCTCCAGGTACATCGGCGCCGGCAGGTACTCGGTCACCGGCCGCGTCGGATGGACGAACAGGGTGGCGCCGCGCCGGTTCAGCTCGGCCATCCACGGGTCGAACGACGGGTCGCCGAGGTAGACGCCGCGGATGTTGGTCGAGGTGCACACCCCGTCCAGCTTCAGCACGTCGAGCGCATAGGCGATCTCGGCCAGGCTGGCGTCCGGGTCGTCGTGCGGGATCACCGCGAAGGCGCCGAACCGTCCCGGGTGGGACGCGACGATCTCGGCCATCTGCTCGTTGATGCGCCGCGCCCACGTGCGGGCGTACTGGCCCCGCAGCACCACCATCGCGTCGGGCAGCGACAGCACCTGGGTCACGATGTTCTCGCGCTCCATCATCTCCAACGCGTTCTCGACCGTGAACACCGGCGTCCCGGGCGGCGAGAAGTTGTTGTAGGGGAACCGGTCCTCCGAGCCGAGGTCGGCGATGCCGGCGATCAGGCCCTTGTACAGCGGCGTGGAAGGGTGCGCGTGGAAGTCGATGATCGGCATCCGGTCGGCGCCCGGACGGCTGTCGGTGGCGGACATGGTCTCTCTCCCAATGGTCGTCATGTCCGGGCGCTGAGCGCCCGGCGGCCGTTCCGGATCAGGACGCGCCGTTCAACCAGGCGGCCTCGGCCGTCCGCATGGCGGCCACCACCTCCGGCTGGTCCACGCCGGGCAGGTCGTCGCGCACCGGGATGCCGAGGTTGGTCAGGTTGCACGTCAGGAACCGGTAGGGGCTGCGGAAGGTCTTCAGCCGCTCCGGGTCGAACACCGGGGGCTGCGCCGGATCGCGGCCATGGAACATGTCGATCAGGTAGAGCGCGCGCAGGCCCGCCAGCTTCCAGGTCCCCTCCTCGCGCCGCGCCCGCCAGAACAGGCGGACAAAGCCCTCGTAGCTCCCGTCGACGCCGGCGATGTTGGAGAAGTCGCGCAGCGTGCAGGGCGTTTCCGAGGTGGCGCGGTCGCCGGCGACGTCGACCACCGGCGGCGACATGACGTGGAAGTTGTAGGAGTTCGGGTTCACGTTGCCCCGGGTCAGCTCCACGAACCGAGGGCCGCTGCCGCGAAACCAGGACACGTCGATCAGCGAGTCCTCGAGCCAGAACGACGCCATCCCGTCCCAGTCGCGGTTGTCGCGCGCCAGCCGCTCCCGCAGGATCAGGTCGGCGACATCGATCCTGTCGTGGCGGGCCTGCTGCCCGGTCCCGGTCCGGTCGGCATCGGTCATGGTGGTTCATCCTCAGGGGCGCGCGACAACCGCGACTGGGACGGGATGGCGTCGTTCTGGCTCGAGGACTC
>CAXUBN010000068.1:0-9710 GCA_964249255.1 uncultured Acetobacteraceae bacterium
GCCCTTTGGCGCTGCGCGCCGCCGGCCGCGTCGACCTGTCGCTGGCCAACGTGGTGCTGGGCGCCCAGGGGCGCGAGGCCGACGGCATCCTCACGGTGGACCTGGGCGTCGCCGGCACCGCGCGCGCGCCGCGGCTGGACGGCACCGTGCAGCTGGCCGACGGCCAGGTGCTGGACTACGCGCAGGGGCTGCGGTTGACCGGCATCGCCGCCCTGATCCGGGCGTCCGGCCAGACGCTGACGATCGACAGCCTCGTCGCCCACGCCGGCGACGGCACGATCAACGCCAGCGGCACCGTCGGCGCGCTGGTGCCGGGCCTGCCGGTGGACCTGCGCATCACCGCGCACGATGCCCGCCCGCTGTCCAGCGACCTGCTGACGGCGGTGCTGGACGCCGACATCCGCGTGCATGGGCAGGCGTCCACCCGCCTCGACGTCGGCGGCCGGCTCACGATCGATGGCGCCCAGATCAACGTGCCCAACGGGTTGCCGCCCTCGGTGGCGCGGCTCGACGTGATCCGGCCGGGGCAGAAGCCGCCCCCGCCCGCCACCGCGGCGGCGCCGTCCCTGCTGGTCGGGCTCGACGTTGCGGTCGATGCACCCGGGCAGATCTTCGTGCGCGGCCACGGGCTCGACGCCGAGCTGGGCGGCAACCTGCATGTCGGCGGCACCGCCGCGGCGCCGGTGGTCGGCGGCGCCTTCGACATGCGGCACGGCCGCTTCGACCTGGCCGGCATCGCGCTCACCTTCACCAAGGGCCGGGTCGGCTTCAACGGTACCGGGGTCGGCCACCGCATCGACCCCACGCTCGACTTCACCGCGCAGAGCGTGGTGGGCTCCACGGTGGCGATGCTGAACGTCGGCGGCTACGCGAGTGCTCCGAAGATCTCGCTGTCCTCCACGCCGCCGCTGCCGCAGGACCAGGTGCTGGCGCTGATCCTGTTCGGGCAGGACACCAAGTCGCTGAGCCCGTTCCAGATCGCGCAGGTGGCGGCGGCGTTGGCCTCGCTCACCGGCTCCGGCGGCGGCGGCTTCGACCCGCTCGGCACCGTGCGCAAGTCGCTCGGGCTGGACCGGCTGTCGCTTGGCAGCGGCACCGCCAGCAACCCGAACGGCGCCAGCGTCGAGGCCGGCAAGTACGTCGCCCGCGGCGTGTATGTCGGCGCCCGGCAGGCGACGAGCGGCGGCGGCAGCCAGGCCGAGGTGCAGATCGACCTCACCCGCCGGCTCAAGCTTCAAACTACCGTCGGCACCGGCGGCGCCACCACCGGCATCATCACGCCCGAGAACGACCCGGGCAGCTCGGTGGCGCTGAAATACCAGTTCCAGTACTGATCGCCCGCACCCACATCATGCGGCATCCGCCGCCCCATGGAAGCCGACCCGTCACGCGATGAACCGAGCATGAACGACTCCGATCCCCGGTCGAGCATTGCCCCCGACCGCATCACCACCGGCCTCGACGGCCTCGACGTCATCCTGGGCGGCGGCCTCACCCGCGACCGGCTCTACCTGGTCGAGGGCACGCCCGGCACCGGCAAGACCACCCTGGCCCTGCAGTTCCTGCTGGACGGCGCCGCCCGCGGCGAGCGCGGCCTCTACGTCACCCTGTCGGAAACCGCCGACGAGCTGCGCGCGGTCGCCCGGACGCATGGATGGTCGCTGGACCGGGTGGCGATCTTCGAGCTGGTGAGCGACGCCAGCCTCGACCCGGACGCCGAGCAGTCGATCCTGCATCCCTCCGAGGTCGAGCTGGGCGAGACCACCCGCGGCGTGATGCGTGAGGTGGACGCGCTGCGCCCGACCCGGATGGTGTTCGACAGCCTGTCCGAGATGCGGCTGCTGGCGCAGAACCCGTTGCGCTACCGTCGCCAGATCCTGGCCCTGAAGCAGTTCTTCTCGTCGCGGCAGTGCACCGTGCTGATGCTCGACGACCGCACCGCCGAGCCCGGCGACCTGCAGCTGCACAGCATCGCGCACGGCGTGATCTCGCTGGAGCAGGCGCCGCGCGACTTCGGGGCGGAACGGCGGCGCCTGCGCGTCGTCAAGATGCGCGGCATCCGCTACAGCGGCGGCTTCCACGACTTCCGGCTCGACACCGGCGGGCTGGTGCTGTTCCCGCGCCTGGTCGCGGCCGAGCACCACGTGGGCTTCGCCAGCGACCTCGCCGGCACCGGCAACGCCGGCCTCGACGCGCTGCTGGGCGGCGGACTGGTCGCCGGCACCAACCTGCTGCTGACCGGGCCGTCCGGGGTCGGCAAGACCACCACCGCGGTATCCTGCATGCGGGCGGCGCTGGAGCGCGGCGAGCGCTGCACCTACTACCTGTTCGACGAGGGCGTGAACACGCTGCTGGCCCGGAGCGCCATGCTCAACCTCGACCTCCAGCCGTATCTCGAGGGCGGCCAGCTCACCATCCGCCAGGTGGATCCGGCCGAGCTGTCGCCGGGCGAGTTCGCCAGCCTGGTGCGCGTGGCGGTGGAGGAGGGCGGCACCACCTTCCTGGTGGTGGACAGCCTGAACGCCTACTTGCAGGCGATGCCGGGCGAGAACTTCCTGCTGCTGCAGATGCACGAGCTGCTGGGCTACCTGAACCAGCTCGGGGTCCGGACGCTGCTCGTCCTGGGCCAGCACGGGGTGGTCGGCGACGTGCGCAGCGACCTCGACCTCAGCTACCTGAGCGACACCATCCTGGCGTTCCGCTTCTTCGAGGCGACCGGCGAGATCCGCACCGCGGTGTCCGTCGTCAAGAGCCGCACCAGCCCGCATGAGCGCGCGATCCGCGAGTTCCGGCTGGGATCCGCCGGGCTGCAGGTCGGCGACGCGCTGCGCGACTTCGACGGCGTGCTGGGCGGCCTGCCGTCCTACCGCGGCAGGACGCCGATGCTGGAAGCGCCGTCCCCGGAGATGCCGGCCCAGGAGATGCCGTCCTCGGATCCCGGCGGCGGCTGACCGCGGCATGGCCGAGCGCTTCCTGGTTTTGGCGCCGCGCGGGCGCGATGCCGCCATCGCCGCCCAGGTGCTGGGGCGCGGCGACATCGCGGTGCACCAGTGCGCCGGCCTCGGCGCCCTCCACGCCGCCGTCACCGGTGCGGTCGGCGGCGTGCTGGTCACCGAGGAGGCGCTGGAGGGTCCGTCGCTGGAGCCGCTGCTCGGCTGGATCGAGTCGCAGCCGCCCTGGTCGGACCTGCCGTTCGTGGTGCTGACGACGCCGCGGAACGGGTCGCGCGCGCCTGGCCCCGCGCGGATGCTGGAGCGGCTGGGCAACGTCGTGCTGCTGGAGCGGCCGATCAACGCCGACACGCTGCTCAGCGCCGCCGCCGCGGCGCTGCGGGCGCGCCGCCGGCAGTACGGGGCCCGCCAGCTCAACGAAACGCTGGAGCAGCACGTGCGCGAGCGCACCCGCGAGCTGGAGCAGGCGCGGGAAACGCTGGTGTTCGCGCTGGACTCCGCCGGCATGGGCACCTGGGACCTCGACCTGCGCACCGACCGGTCGCGGCGCTCGCTGCGCCACGACCAGATCTTCGGCCATGACGTGCCGCAGCGCGACTGGGGCATGGCGACGTTCCTCGACCGGGTGCTGCCGGAGGACCGCGCGGTGGCGACGGCGCGCTTCGCAGTCGCCATCGACACCGGCACCCTCGAGCTGGAGTGCCGGATCCACCAGCAGGGGGACGGCGTCCGCTGGATCGCCGTGAAGGGCCGGGTCGAGTACGACGCGGAGGGCCGGGCCGTGCGCATGGCCGGCATCGTCACCGACGTCACCGAGCGCCGGCTGACCGAGGGCGCGCTGCACCAGGCGCAGCGGATGGAGGCGATCGGCCAGCTGACCGGCGGCGTCGCGCACGACTTCAACAACCTGCTCACCGTGATCGTCGGCGGGCTCGACATGGTGCTGCGCCGGCCCGAGCACACCGACCGCGTGGTGCGGCTGGCCGAGGCGGCGATGACCGCGGCGCGGCGCGGCGAACAGCTCACCCAGCAGCTGCTGGCCTTCTCGCGCCGCCAGATGATGCGGTCCGAGACGCTGGACCCGGTGCGCCTGCTGCACGCTTTCCAGGCGCTGGCCGCCCGCGCGGTGGGCGAGATGGTGACGCTGCGCTTCGAGCTCGATCCCGGCACGCAGCCGGTCCGGGTCGATCCGGCGCAGTTCGAGTCCGCCGTGCTGAACCTGATCGTCAACGCCCGCGACGCCCTGGTGGAGCGGGCGGGCGGCGACCCGTGCATCACCGTGCGTTGCCGCGACGTCGCCGTCGACGCCGCCGCCGGCGCCGAGCGCGGCCTCCCCGCCGGTGCCTATGTCGAGGTGGCCGTCATCGACAACGGGCCCGGCTTCGAGCCGCGCACCCTGGCGCGCGCGTTCGAGCCGTTCTTCACCACCAAGGAGGTCGGCAAGGGGTCCGGCCTCGGCCTCAGCCAGGTCTACGGCTTCACCCGCAGCGCCGGCGGCGACGTCCGCATCGACACGGCACCCGGCGCCGGCACCGCCGTGCGGCTGTGCTTCCCCCGTTCGCCCGACGCGGTGGCGGCCGAGCCGGCGCAGCCCACCCTGGTGGCGCCGCTGCGCGAGTCCGCCGGTGCCGAGACCGTGTTGCTGGTGGAGGACGACGAGCAGGTGCTGGGCATGGCGGTGGAAAGCCTGGAGGAGCTGCGCTACCTGGTGGTGGTGGCGCGCAACGCCGGCGAGGCGCTGGAGCAGCTGCGTGGCGACCGCCGCATCGACCTCCTGTTCACCGACGTGGTGATGCCGGGCGGCATGAACGGCGCCGAGCTCGCCTCCGAGGCGCAGCGCCTGCGGCCCGGCCTCAAGGTCCTGCTGACCTCCGGCTACGTGGGCGAGGCCGGCATCGGCCAGGAGTTCGGCGGCGCCCTGCCGCTGCTGACCAAGCCGTATCGCCGCGACGAGCTGGCCGAAACCCTGCGGGAGTCGCTCGGCCACCGCTGACCGCCACCGCTGACCGGATGGGCCCGCACAAGATCTGGTGACTGGATCGGGCTCGTCGGGGCGACGATATCCCGCTGGCGCGCGTGATGGGGCGCGTGCGGCCAGATGGTGTCCCTACGCATGATCGAACCGTCGTTCTCCGACCTGCCACCCCGCGCCTTCAGCAAGGCCGACCCGTCGCCCGACCCGCTGTTCTACGCGCAGCCGCGGCTGGTCACCCACATCGACGACGACGCCATCGGTGTCGTCACCGCCCTGTATCGCGAGCTGCTGCCGCCGGGCGGCGCGATCCTCGACCTGATGAGCAGCTGGGTCAGCCACCTGCCGCGCGACGTGGCCTATGGCTCCGTCACCGGACACGGCATGAACGCCGCCGAGCTCGACGCCAACCCGCGGCTGGACCGGCGCTTGGTGCAGGACCTCAACGCCGACCCGGCACTGCCGCTGCCGGATGCGTCATACGATGCCGCCTGCATCTGCGTGTCCGTGCAATACCTGCAGCGGCCGGTGGCCGTGTTCGCCGAGGTCGCGCGCGTGCTGCGCGCCGGCGCGCCGCTGGTGGTCACGTTCTCCAACCGCTGCTTCCCGACCAAGGCGGTGGCGATCTGGCGGGCGCTGGACGGGGTCGGTCAGCAGCGGCTGATGGCGATGGCGATGCGCAGCGCGGGCTTCGCCTCCACCGAGCTGCGGGCACAGGTGCCGCGGCGGGGCGATCCGATCTGGGCGGTGATCGGCCGGACGACCGCCGCCGGGTGATGAACGGGTCGTCCGATCGGTACGTCGCGT
Source organism: uncultured Acetobacteraceae bacterium (assembly GCA_964249255.1). Classification (GTDB taxonomy): domain Bacteria; phylum Pseudomonadota; class Alphaproteobacteria; order Acetobacterales; family Acetobacteraceae; genus Lichenicola. The sequence continues at coordinate 5,731 of CAXUBN010000068.1, forward strand.
CCGGCCTCCGTAGCCGGGACCCGATGGCGGTCTCGCGCCTCGATCCGGACATCCACCTGGGGAGCAGGATCAGGCGAGACGGCCTCGCAGATCGTCGAGGAGCCACGCGCCGGCACGCCCGAGCGGACGGTCCCGCATGCGTGCCGCATAGATCGTCAGGGTGACGGAGGCCTGGGGATGATCATCGGCGATCGATAGGCGGACCAGGCGCCCCGCCGCCAGGAACGGCGCCACGAGGTCGTCGGGCATCCGGCACCAGCCGAAGCCGGCAAGCAGGAAGTCCAGCCGGCGCCCGAGCTCGACGAAGCGCCACGTCCTGGTGCCCAGGATGCCGTAGCTCGGGCCGTCCGGCGTCGCCGGATCGGACAGGACGAGCTGGACGTGCTCCGCCAGGTCGTCGCGGGTCACGGCCCCGTGCAGCCGTGCCAGGGGGTGGTCGGACGCCACGACCGGGATCAGCTCCACGCCCCGCAGCGGCACGGTGGCGATGTCGTCGGGCACGGTCGGCAACAGGATGCAGAGCGCCAGCGCCGCCTCGCCCCGGCGCAGCTTCCGCTCGGCGCCCCCCAGCCCCTCCGTCGAGAAGCTCACCGGCAGGCACGGAAAGGCGTCGCGGAGCGCGTGCAGGCTGTCGATGAAGGCGGCGGTCGGCACCAGCGGATCGATCGCCACCGCCAGCTCGGGCTCGAGACCGCCACGGGTGCCGGCCGCCAGCATCTCGAACCGTGCCGCCGCGGACAGCACGATGCGGGCCTGGCCGATCAGGGCGCGACCGACCTCCGTCAACCGCGGACGGTGCCCGGACCGGTCGAACAGGATGACGCCCTGCACGTCCTCGAGCGTGGCGACCGCCTGGCTGATGGCCGATTGCGCGCGATCCAGCCTGCGACCGGCAGCGGAGAAGCTGCCGGCGTCCGCGATCGCCACCAGCACGCGGAGCTGGTCCAGCGTCAGGTTCCCGATCATCCATCACCCCGACCGATAGATCCGATCGATATTTTATCTCTCCCGGTGCAGGTGCGCAGGGGGCACATCACCGGACATGCAACCCACCTTCTTCATCAACCACGGCGGCGGACCCTGCTTCTTCCTGGAGCCGGGACCGATGCGCGCGGCGTGGAACGAACTCGAGGCCTATCTGCGGGGCTTCATGGATGGCCTGCCCGAGCGTCCGCGGGCGATCCTGGTCGTGTCGGGCCATTGGCAGGAGGCGGTTCCGACCGTCAACATCGGCGCATCGCCGCCGCTGCTGTTCGACTACGGCGGCTTCCCGGAGCACACCTACCGGCTGGCCTGGCCGGCGCCCGGAGATCCGGTCCTGGCGGCCCGCGTACGCGGGTTGCTGGCGGAAGGCGGCATCCCGGACGGCGTCGAGCCGGCGCGGGGTTGGGACCACGGCGTGTTCGTGCCGCTCAAGGTCATGGTCCCGGACGCGGCCATTCCGGTCGTCCAGCTTTCGCTCCGGCGTGACCTCGATGCCGGCGCGCACCTCGCCGTCGGACGGGCGCTGAGGCCGCTGCGCGACGAGGGCGTGCTGATCATCGGCAGCGGCCAAAGCTACCACAACATGCGCGGCTTCTCCGGGCGCAGCGCGATCGATCCCCCGGCCGAGGCATTCGATGCCTGGCTGCGGGCGGCGATGGTCGACGCCGGACGACGCGACGAGGCGCTGGTGCGATGGGAGCACGCTCCGGGGGCCCGCGACGCGCAGCCGCACGAGGACCACCTGCTGCCGCTCATGGTGGCGGCCGGCGCGGCGTCCGGCGAGCGTGGCGCCGTCGATTTCTACGGTCACGTCCTCGGCAAGCCGATATCCGGCTTCCGCTTCGGCTGACCGCAACAGGGAGCATCATTCATGTCGAGGCTTCTCGTCGTCGAGACCAGCCCGCGCGGCCAGCATTCGATCTCGCGCAACCTGACCCGCCGATTCGTGGCCGCATGGCGGTCCGCCCATCCGGACGGGCAGGTCGTCGAGCGCGACCTGATGGACACCGACCTGCCGTTCATGAACGCACCGTGGCTGCAGGCCTACGTCACCCCGCCGGAGAAGCATTCCCCCGAGATGCGGGAGGTGTTGCGCTTGTCGGACGAGCTGGTCGCCGAGCTGCTGGCGGCCGACCACGTCGTCATCGCCACCCCCGTCTACAACTACAACGTTCCGGCCGCGCTCAAGGCGTGGATCGACCATGTCGTGCGCAAGGGCAGGACGCTGGGCATGGATGGAAAGGGTCTCGTCGCCGGGACAAGGGCGACGGTGCTGCTGGCGTCGGGCGGCGTTTATGCCGAGGGATCGCCGATCCGGGATCGGGACATCGCGACGCAGTACCTGCGCCTGATCCTGGGCGTGATCGGCATCACGGACGTGACCGTCGTTGCCGGAGGAAACGCCAAGGCGGTGGACATGGGCGAGATCGGGATGGAAGCGTTCGTCGCCAGGTTCCAGGGTGCGATCGAGGCTGAGGCTGCCTGAGCGGGTGCGCCGCGGGGCGTTGCATACGAGCAGGCCAAAGCGACCGGACTGCTCCGCGGCCCGGTGGTCCTTGGTCCGCTACGCCGCCCGCCGCTCCCGATGCCGCGCGTCCGCCAGGTCCTGCAGCATCGGCAGCAGCCGGTCCACGACGCCGGCCCAGTCTTCGGGCGTCGTTTGCCGGATGATGGTGAGCGACGGATACCAGGGGCTGTCGGTGCGGTCATGGAGCCAGCGCCAGCAGTTGTCGTAGCGGTCCAGCAGCACCGTCGGCACGCGCAACGCCCCGGCCAGGTGCACGATCGAGGTGTCGACGCTGACCACCAGGTCGAGGTGGCGCATCAGGCTGGCGGTGTCGTCCATGTCGACCACCACGCCCATCGGGTCGATGATCCGGAGCGCGTCCGGCGCGTCCTCCAGCTCGGCCGCGTAGGGGCCCATCTGCAGGCTCACCAGCTCGACATGGCGCAGCCCGGCGAGGGGGGCCAGCGCCGGGAGGCCGATGCTCCGCCTGCGGTCCACCATGTTGGCGGCCAGGTTCTCCGGCCGGGGCGCGCCGCCCCAGGCCAGCCCGATCCGCAGCGGTCGGTCCCGGCGGCCGCCCAGCACGTCCACCATCCCCGCCACGCCGTCCGGATCGGTGTTGACGTAGGGCGGCGGCAGGCCGGCGGCGTGCGCCGTGGCGGAAAAGGCCCGCGGCAGGCTGATGAACGGGCAGTGCCAGTCAGCCTCGAGCCGGATGTCGTCGGTGGCGATCACGCCGGCGACCCCCTCCACCCGCGCCACCAGCCGCGCCAGGCCGGGCGGCACCCACGCCACCACCCGGGCGCCGAGGCGCGCCAGCAGCGGCACGTAGCGCAGGTGCATCAGCGTGTCGCCCAGCCCTTCCTCGTGCGTCACCAGCACGCTCTGGCCGGCGAGGTCGGTGTCCCGCTTCAGCGTCGGCAGCAGCCGGCCCGGCGGCAGGGTGGTGTGGCCGGGCAGCCGGAACCGCCATTCGTGCTCCTGCCAGCCCTGCACCATGCGGCCGGCCTTCAGCAGGCAGATCGAATGGTTGAGCCGGACCTGCGCTTCCGCCGGCTTCAGCTGGATGCTGCGCCGGTAGGCCGACAGCGCGTCCTCGAACGCCCCCTCGTTGGCCAGCGTGCAGCCGAGGTTGGCCCAGGCCGGGGCGTTGCCCGGGTCGCGGGCGATCACCTCGCGGAACAACGCCAGCGCCTCCGCGACCCGCCGTTGCGCCACCAGGATGATCGCGCGCTGGTTCAGCGCCGGCGGCGAGTCCGGCTGCAGCGTCAGCGCGCGCTCGACCGCCACCATCGCCTCGTCGGGACGGAACAGCTCGTACAGCAGCTGGCCGTGGCCCAGCTGCAGCCGCCAGTCGTCCGGGGTCAGCGCCAGGCAGGCCAGGAACACCGGCTCGGCGTCGCGCCCCCGGTGCTGGCGCTGCAGCAGCGCCAGCAGGACCAGGCAGGGATGCAGGTTGGCCGGGCGCGCCGCGGCCAACCTGCATCCC
>CAXUBN010000069.1:0-9531 GCA_964249255.1 uncultured Acetobacteraceae bacterium
CGGCCGAGGCGGCGGCATCGCCAGCGCGGCTGGTCGCGTTCTGGAACGAGCGCGACGCCCTGGCCCGGGACCGGCTGCGCGACCGCCGCGACGACGATGCGCTGGCGCTGGCCGACGACCGGGTCCAGGCCGATCCGGCCAAGCGGCTCGACTCCGCCTTCCTTGTCGGCTGGATCGAGCTGCGACGCCTGCACGATCCCGTGGCGGCAGAGGGGCGCTTTGCCGCACTGCTGCAGGCCGACGCGGTGCTGACCCGCAGCCGCGGCGCCTACTGGGTGGCGCAGGCCAGGCTGGCGCGGGGCGATGCGGCAGGGGCCGACGAGGCCCTGCGCCGGGCGGCCTCCTTCTCCACCACCTTCTATGGCCAGCTCGCCGCGGTGCGGCTGCAGTCGCCAGCCTCAGGATCAGCCTCGGGACCGGCCACGCTCGGCAACCCATCGCCGGGACAAAACATCGCCGACATCGGTCTGAACCGGCTGCGGAACCCGGGTTGGACCGGCGCCGAGGCGATCCGTTTCGCCGGCCTCGAGCTGGCGCGGGCCGCCGAGCTGCTGGTGTCCTGGAACGACCCGAGGCACGCGCGCGCCTTTCTGCTCAGGCTCGACCAGTCCGCGACCGGGGATGCCGACCATGCACTGGCGGCCGACTTCGCCAATCGGCTCGGCCTGCCGGACGTGGCGGTGGCGATCGCCCGATCCGCCGGCCGACGCGGCCTCGTGCTGTTGCAGTCCGGCTGGCCGATGCCATTCGTGCCGCCGTCCGACGACGCCACGCTGCCGCCCGGACTGGCACTGGCGATCATGCGCCAGGAAAGCAGCTTCGATCCGCAGGTCACCAGCCCGGCCGGGGCGCGCGGCCTGATGCAGCTCACCGCCGGCACCGCCCGCGACACCGCCCGGGTCCTGGGCCGACCGGAGCCGACCCCGACTGCCCTGTTCGATCCGGACACCAACATGGCGCTCGGCACCGGCTATCTGGCCGCCTTGCTGACCCGCTACGGCGGCAGCGTGCCCTATGCCGTCGCGGCCTACAACGCGGGTCCACGCCGCGTCGACCGCTGGCTGACCGACAACGGCGATCCATCACGGAACCTTGCCAGCCACGATGCCGACGGCCAGGACCGTATGGTGGACTGGATCGAGAGCATCCCGTTTGCCGAAACCCGGAACTATGTCCAGCGCGTGATGGAGAACCAGATCGTGTATCAGGCCGCGACGTCCGGACGTTCATGACGAGGCCGGCGCCGCGCTGGGCGGTGATGGTGGCGAGCGTCGGCGGCACCGGTCACGCCCGCCGCGCGCCCGGCACCGTGGGCAGTCTCCTGGCGCTGCCGTTCGGCGTGCTGCTGCTGCGCCGGCCGGTGGTGCTGCTGGCGGGGAGCCTGCTGGTGTCGGCGGGCGGCGTCGTCGCGATCCGACACGCATCGAATGGCGTCGACCACGGCTGGATCGTGATCGACGAGGTGGCCGGGATGTGGATCACCCTGGGAGGGCTGGCCGCACTGCCGGGCCTACCGGCGCCTCGGGGCCGACGCCTCCGCATGGGCGTACTGACGGCATTCGCGTTCTTCCGGCTGCTCGACATCGGCAAGCCGGGGCTGATCGGTACGATTGACCGGCGGGACGATGCGCTGGGCGTGATGGGTGACGACATGCTGGCCGGCATCACGGGCGCTGTCCTGCTGTTGGCCGGCCGGATTGGATCGAGGTGGATCGGATCGGGGCGGATGACATGATCGAGGAAAGGGTTCTGGGACATGCCGCCCACCTGCTCGAATCGCTGCGCCGCCACGGTCTGACGGTGGCGACGGCGGAAAGCTGCACCGGTGGCCTGGTTGCAGCTGCACTGACGCATCATCCCGGCAGCTCCGACAGCGTGCTGGGCGGCTTCGTCACCTATTCGAATGCGATGAAGCGGGCACTGCTTGGCGTGGAGGCGGCCCTGCTCGACCAGCTGGGCGCGGTCAGCGCCGCCGTGGCGGCGGCGATGGCAAACGGTGCGCGCGACCGCAGCGGTGCCGACCTGACCGTGGCGATCACCGGCATCGCCGGACCCAGCGGCGCCACCGCCGGCAAGCCTGTTGGACTGGTCTGGTTCGGCGTTGCGGCACGCAACCGAGCGACGGGAACGGTGCAGCGCGTGTTCGATGGCGACAGGGCAGCGGTGCGAGCGGCTGCGGTCGAGGAGGCACTCCGTCTACTCGAGCGAGCAGCGGAGGATCAGCTCATCACCACGATGCCGGACGGCCGTTAGCCAACCGCGCCCTTCCGGTGGCCCCGATGAGACCTGTTGAAGGCATGGATCTGCTCCGCCGTGACCCACCCCTTATGGTCGTTGTCGATCTCGTCGAAATGCCGCACGACCCGTGGCCAATCGGCCTTCTCCGCCTGATCTCGGGTCAATCGACCATCATGGGTCGTGTTGGCAGCCTCGAAATGGGCCTCGATGCCGCCCGAACGCTTCGCCTGCATCAGGAAGGCCGGCGGTGCAGCGGTCGGGATCAACGTTCCTGGCAAGACCGCTGCCTGTGTGGGCACGCTCCGGGCCAGTGAAGAGATACCGGCCATCGTCCCGCATAGAAGGACCACGCTGACGTTCAAGATTACACGCATCGATCAGTTCCCCGATGCGCGCCGACCGAGCTTGGAGGTGTCGGCACGACGACAATGGGCTCCGGGACGTCGCCCCGGAGCCCAGCCATCACATCACGAAACCATTGCCTACACGTAAACGTGACCGAAAGGGATCAACCGCCCGGTGCAGTCGGGCCGCCAACGGTCGGGGCGGCGGTCGCGGGTGCCGTACCGGCGCCGGACGATGTCGGGGTCGAGGCGCCCGAACCGGGTCCGCCAACATCGAGTGGCTGACCGGCGCGCGCCGCGGCTAGGCTCTTGCTGTTCAAGTCCTGCACCGCCGCGTCGCCGCTCTGCGCGCTCTTCATGCCCTTCTTGCCGCCATGATGCTTGGCCATATGGTGGTGAGTCGTGGTGGCGGTGGCGGCCAGGGCCGGCACGGTGGCGGTCAGCAACGCTGCGCACACGGACGCGCTCAGGATCGACTTCATGGCTTCTTCCTTATCTGTCCGACGGACAGGCTGGTTGCGAACACTCAGTCCTCGATAACCCGAGGATCGAACTCGCCACAGCAACGACCGCCTCCCGTGGCAGTTGCGCCACAGCATGGGAAAGTCGCGGCTAACGCCATCACGACCGCACCGGATCGGGCAACCGCTGACCGCCCGGCACAGGTGTCCGAGCCGGCGCGGTGGTTCTGGGCGAACCGTAGATATCGCGGGCGCGCTTCAGGAAGGCACCCACCATCAGCTTGACCGCCTCGTTGAACACGACGCCGATCGCTGCCCGTAGCATGCGAGACCTGAATTCGAACTCGACGTGGAAATCGACCAAGCAGCCGCGTGGATCCGGCGTGAAGGTCCAGGTGTTGTTCAGGTAACGGAATGGTCCATGCTCGTAATGCACCTTCACGGTGCGCGGCCGGTCGAGCTCGACTCGGCTGGTGAAGGATTCCCGGAAGGGCCCGAACCCGATCGTGAGATCCGCCACCAACTCGGTGTCGGTGCGGCTTCCCACGCGGGCGCCGGCGCACCAGGGCAGGAACTCCGGATAGTGTCCGACATCGGCCACTAGGTCGAACATCTGCTCGGCGCTGTATGCCATCACCTTGCGCTCGGCGTGGGTCGGCATCAGGCGCGCCGCAACTGGGCATCACGTGCCGTGCGCAGTGACGCGAAATCGGCATCGGCATGATACGAGGAGCGGGTCAACGGCGTAGCGCTTACCTGCAGGAAACCCTTGGCACGGGCCATGGCGGCGTAGTCGGCGAAATCATCAGGTGTCACGAAGCTCTCCACCGCGGCGTGCTTGGCCGACGGCTGCAGGTATTGGCCCAGGGTCAGGAAATCGACGTCGGCGATCCGCAGGTCATCCATCACCTGCAGCACCTCTAGGCGTCCTTCGCCCAGCCCGACCATCATGCCGGACTTGGTGAAGATGGTGGGATCCAGCCGCTTCACCGTGTCGAGCAGCCGCATCGACTGGTAGTAGCGCGCCCCGGGTCGGATGGTTGGGTAGAGCCGGGGCACGGTTTCGAGATTATGGTTGAATACGTCCGGCCGCGCCTCGACCACGATCTCCAGCGCGCCGCGCTTGCGCAGGAAGTCGGGGGTGAGGATCTCGATCGTGGTGTCGGGCGCGGTCGCCCGCAACGCCGCGATCACCCGGGCGAAGTGGCGGGCACCGCCGTCGGGCAGGTCGTCGCGATCCACCGACGTCACCACCACGTGGCGCAATCCCAGCGTCGCGACCGCATCGGCCAGCCGTTGCGGCTCGCCGTCGTCAAGCGCCTCCGGCTGACCAGTGCGCACGTTGCAGAAGGCGCAGGCGCGCGTGCAGATCTCGCCCATGATCATCATAGTGGCGTGGCGCTGCGACCAGCACTCGCCGATGTTGGGGCAGGATGCCTCCTCGCACACCGTCACCAAGCGCTTCTCGCGCATCACGGTGCGGGTCTCGTGATACACTGGGTGCGTCGGCGCCCTTACCCGGATCCAGTCCGGCTTGCGCCCGATCGGGTTGTCGGGCCGGTGCGCCTTTTCCGGATGCCGCACGGCGCCGCCGGCGCGGTGATCGATCAGCAGGCGGCTGGACATGGCGGGCGTGCATTTCCGATCGGGGACGGTACCCGACAGGTGGCGCCGCGCGATGGGGGCGTCAAGCGTTGGGTGACCCGCGGTCCGGTCATGGGCAACCGTCGCGATGGTCGCCCGGATCAGCCTTCCGGTCCCCATGGCGACGGATTATCGTCAGCCCCCGGCGCCGGATACCCTGTCCGACCGCCAGTGGGGACGGTTCCGGCATGACGAACGCAGCCGGACCCGGCCAGGGCGACGTTCCCACACGGCGCTTCGGGGTGATCGACGGACTCGCCGCGCCGCTGACCGGCGCCTCCTACGACTCGCTGTCCGGCCGTGTCGCCACTCCTGGAGGACGTGCCAACCCCATCACGATGGCAGCCGATTATGGACGTGCGGTCCAGTACACCCGGTCCGCCGACAGGGCTGGCTTCGCCGGCTACCTGCGGTCCCTGACCGAGCGGCTGGCGGCGGCAGGGGCCGAGTTCGTCGCCGTCGCGGCGGTGGCGCCCCACATCTGTGGCGTCGAGCTGCAGGCGATCTCGCCGATCCCGTTCGTCGACCTAGTCGACGTGCTGCGGACCCACCTTCACCTCGCGTCCATCCGGCGCGCGGCGTTGCTGAGCACGCCGATCGTCATGAGCTCGCGCTTGTTCGGGCGGCTTCCGGATGTCGAGCTGATCGAGCTGCGCCCGGCGGAAACCGACAGGGTCAACCAGATCCATTCCGAGATGATGCAGGGTAACCCACCGGGCAGGGACTCCACCGACTGGCTGGGGCGACTGGCGCAGAGCCTCCATGCCGAGCGGGGGGCGGAGGCCGTGATCGTCGGCGCCGCCGAACTTTCCGTGCCGCTGACCGCGGCAAGGACGTCCGCCCCAATCATCGACTGCATTCAGCTACACCTGGATGAGCTCGTCCGCCGCGCGACCGCTTGAGGGGGTCGCGGCTTGGCTCTGCCAGGCCCGAGCATCGCTCCTAGAAGTGGATGGCCTGCCCCCAGGCATCCAGCACCGCCTCGTGCATGGTCTCGCTGACGGTGGGATGCGGGAACACGCTGTGCATCAGCTCCTGCTCGGTGCTCTCGAGCGTCCGGGCGATGACGTAGCCCTGGATCATCTCCGTCACCTCCGCGCCCACCATGTGCGCGCCCAAGAGCTCGCCCGAGCCGGCATCGAACACGGTCTTCACCATGCCCTCCGGCTCGCCCATGGTGATCGCCTTGCCGTTGCCGATGAACGGGAAACGGCCGACGCGCACCGCCCGGCCCTCTGCCTTCGCCTTGGCCTCGGTCCAGCCGACGCTGGCGACCTGCGGCCGGCAATAGGTGCAGCCGGGGATATTGGTCAGGTCGATCGGGTGCACGTCGCGGCCGGCGATCTTCTCCACGCACAACACGCCCTCGTGGCTGGCCTTGTGCGCGAGCCAGGGTGCCCCGGCTAGGTCGCCGATCGCATACAGGCCGGGCTCGGCCGTGCGGCAGAAATGGTCGATCACCACATGGGTGCGCTCGACCTTCGCCGCGGTGTTCTCCAGACCCAGGTCCTCGACGTTGCCGACGATGCCCACCGCCGAGATGACGCGGTCGAACTCGAGCGTCTCCGGCTTGCCCTTGACCTCGATCGGAACCGACAGCGTGCTCTCGCCACGGGTTGGCGTGCCGATCTTGGCCCCGGTCAGGATGCGGATGCCCTGTTTCTCGAACGCCTTGCGCGCGAAGGCGGCGATCTCCTCGTCCTCCACCGGCAGGATGCGGTCAACCACCTCGGCCACCGTGACCTCGGCGCCCATGTTGCGGTAGAAGCTCGCGAACTCGATGCCGATGGCGCCCGAGCCGATCACCAGCAGGCGCCCGGGCATGGAGGTCGGCACCATCGCCTCGCGGTAGGTCCAGACCAGCTTGCCGTCCGGCTCCAGCCCCGGCAGCACGCGGGCGCGGGCACCGGTGGCCAGGATCACGTGCGGCGCCGACAGGGTCGCCACCGTCTCGCCGTCCCTGGTGACCTCGACCCGGTGCGACGCGCCGTCAGCCTCCTTGCCAGCCAGTCGGCCGCGGCCCGAGAACACCGGGATCTTGTTCTTCTTGAGCAGGTGGCCGACGCCCGACGCCAGCTGGCCTGCGATCGCGCGGGACCGCTTCACCACCTTCTCCAGGTTGAAGGTGATGCCCTCGGCGGCGAAGCCGAACTCGTCGAGATGGTGCAGCAGGTGGTTGATCTCGGCCGAGCGCAGCAGCGCCTTGGTCGGGATGCAGCCCCAGTTCAGGCAGATGCCGCCCAGGTGGGTGCTTTCCACCACGGCGGCCTTCAGGCCCAGCTGGGCGGCCCGGATGGCGGCAACGTAGCCACCGGGGCCGCCGCCCACCACGACGATGTCGAACACGGTCTCAGTCGAAGCTGCCATCTCTAGACCACCAGACCCAGCGGGGCTTCCACCACCGACTTGAACGTTGCCACCCACTGGGCGGCGAGGGCGCCGTCCACCGCGCGGTGGTCCACCGATAGGGTGGCCGTCATGACGGTGGCGACCTCGATGCGGTCGCCGCCGCTGCCTGACCGCACCACGGGGCGCTTCTCGCTGGCGCTCACCGCCAGGATGCCGGCCTGCGGCGGGTTCAGGATGGCCGAGAACTGCTTCACGCCGAACATTCCCATGTTGGAGATGGAGAAGCCGCCGCCCTGGAACTCCTCCGGCTTCAGGCGGCCCTCGCGGGCGCGTGCGATCAGCCCACGCGCCTCGTTGCTGATCTGGCGCAGCGACTTCTTCTCGGCCGACCGTATGATCGGCGTGATCAGCCCGTCCGGGATCGACACCGCGACCGCGATGTCCACGTCCTCATACTCGATGATCGCCTCGTCGGTGTAGCTGGCGTTGACCTTGGGCACGCGCACCAGCGTATCGGCGCAGGCCTTGATCAGCATGTCGTTGACCGACAACTTGAAGCTGCCCGGGCCCTCGGCCGGCGAGGCGCCGTTGAGCTGCGTGCGCAGGGCCAGCAGCGCGTCCATCTCGACGTCGATCGAAACATAGAAGTGCGGCACGAACTGCTTGCTCTCCGACAACCGCCGGGCGATCACGCGGCGGATGTTGGAGTTGGGGATCTTGCGGTGCGGCGCGGTGATGGGCACCGGGGCCGGACGTGCCGGAGCGGGCGCCTGGGCCAGCACCGGAGCGCCGGCGGCGGGGGCCAAAGCCGGAGCCGGCATTAAGGGGGACACCTTGGCGACGGCGGGTGCCGGACCCGCATCGCGCGCCCGCTCGACGTCGGCGCGGATGATGCGGCCGTTCGGCCCCGAGCCCTTGAGGGCAGCGAGGTCCAGCCCAGCCGCGTGCGCCAGGCGGCGTGCCAGCGGCGAGGCAAACATCCGGCTGCCGCTGTCGCTGGTCCCGGCCGGCGCCACGTCGCCCAGGGCGGGCGGAGCCGGAGCGGAGGCGGCAGCCGGGACCAACCGTGGTGATGGTGCCGCCGCGACGGTTGGCTGCGCCGTGGCGGGCGGCCGCGAGCCCTGGTCCACCGGCTCGGCCGCCGGCGCGGGCGTCTGGGTCGCCGATGCTCCGGCCGTCCCATCCGGTGCCGCCTCGCCATCGGCCACCAGGATGCCGATCGGCGCGTTCACCTTCACGCCCTCGGTGCCATCGGCGATCAGGATGCGGGCCAGGATGCCCTCGTCGACGGCCTCGACCTCCATGGTCGCCTTGTCGGTCTCGATCTCGGCGATCACGTCGCCCGACGCGATCGGATCGCCCTCCTTCTTGAGCCAGCGCGCCAGCGTACCCTCCGTCATGGTGGGGGACAGCGCCGGCATCAGGATGTTGACCGACATCAGACCAGCTTCCTCACGGCGTCCACGACCCAGTCAGGCTGTGGCAGGGCCAGGCGCTCCAGGTTGGCAGCGTAGGGCAGCGGCACGTCCAGTCCGTGCACCCGCACCGGCGGGGCGTCGAGCCAGTCGAACGCGTGCTCGACGATCTGCATGGTGATCTCGGCGCCGATGCCGGCAAACGGCCAGCCTTCCTCGACGGTGACCAGCCGCGAGGTCTTCTTGACGCTGTCCACGATCGTGGCGGTGTCGAGCGGGCGCAGGCTGCGCAGGTTGACCACTTCGACCTCGATGCCCTCGGCCCCCAGGATCTCGGCCGCCTTCAGCGCCACGCCGACCATGATCGAGAACGCCACCACGGTGACGTGCCGGCCGGTGCGCTCGACCTTGGCCTTGCCGATCGGCAGCACGAACTCCGGGTCGGTCGGGCACTCGAAGCTTTGCCCGTAGAGGATCTCGTTCTCCAGCACGATCACCGGGTTGGGGTCGCGGATCGCCGCCCGCAGCAGCCCCATGGCATCGGCCGAGCTGTAGGGTGCCACCACCTTCAGACCAGGCACGTGCGCATACCAGCTGGCGTAGCACTGGCTGTGCTGCGCGCCGACGCGGGACGCGGCGCCGTTGGGACCGCGGAACACGATCGGGCAGCCCATCTGCCCGCCCGACATGTAGAGCGTCTTGGCGGCCGAGTTGATGATCTGATCGATCGCCTGCATGGCGAAGTTGAAGGTCATGAACTCGACGATCGGCTTCAGCCCGGCCAGCGCCGCGCCGACCGCAAGCCCGGTGAAGCCGTGCTCGGTGATCGGCGTGTCGATGATCCGGCGCGGCCCAAACTCCTCGAGGAGACCCTGGCTCACCTTGTAGGCGCCCTGGTACTCGGCGACCTCCTCGCCCATCAGGAACACGTCGTCGTCCGCGCGAAGCTCCGCCGCCATGGCGTCGCGCAGCGCCTCGCGCACGGAGACCTGCCGCGTCGGGCCCCAATCCCGCTCCGGCGACGGCCGCGCCAACTCGGGCGTCCTGGCGACGGAGGCCTTGTCGGCGATCGCCTTGGCG
>CAXUBN010000070.1:0-9468 GCA_964249255.1 uncultured Acetobacteraceae bacterium
CCGCCCGCCCCCCACGCCGCCCCCCGCCCGGCGCCCCCGGCGTGGCCGGGGCCCGGTCACTGACGGGATGCGCACCCCCCGGGGCCCTGCCCCTGGACGCCGATCTTCAAGACCGGGATCCAAGGGCTCGCGGCCCTCGGCGGGTCCACGGCGTCACGCGACGGCGTGCTTCGCGCGACGCCCTGGCCTCCCCTCGTGACGGTCGCGATCGTCGGCGCCGGCGCCGCCGGCCTGTCCGCCGCCGCCTGGCTGCGCACGCATGGGCACGGGGTCGTGGTGCTGGAGGCGGCGAACCGGATCGGCGGTCGCGCCCGCACCTCGCATCGCCCCGAGCTGCTAGGTGCCGCGATCGACGAGGGCGCCACCTGGCTGCACCAGACGGACCGCAACCCGCTGCTGGAACTGGCGCGTGCCGCCGGCGATCCCGTGCACGAGGCGCACCGCGGCGGCCGGCGGCTGATGATCGACGGCCGGATCGCGGATGGCGGCGATGCGGCGGCCTATGCCATGGCTGACGAGCGATGGCAGGACTGCGCCGCCCGGTTGGGCGATGGGCCCGACCGACCGCTGTCCGCCGTGGCGGACGCGTGCCCGCCCGACCCATGGGTGAACAACGTCGAGGCCTGGGAGGGCTCGGTGATCGCGGCGGCGGACGCGGATGCGCTGTCGTTGCATGACTGGCACCGCAACGAGCTGGCCGAGGGCGACAAGCGCCCGGAGGGCGGGGTGGGCGCGTTGCTGGAGCGCAGGCTGGGGCCGCGGGCGGGGCCGGTGCGGCTCGACATCACCGTGCGATGGCTGGACTGGAGCCGGCCCGGCCGCGTCGAGATCGAAACCTCCGATGGCCGCCTGCAGGTGCGGGCCTGCATCGTCACCGTCTCGACCGGCGTGCTGCGCGACGGGCGGATCGGGTTCCGGCCGTCGCTGCCGGACGGCGTCGTGGCGGCGCTGGATGGCCTGCCGATGGGCCTGCTGAGCAAGGTCGCCCTGCCCGGCCGGGACGACGGGGCGCGCTTGCGGCTGGGCGTCGATCCCGGCCTGCTGATCGAGCAGCGGCTGGCACGGCGCGGCGATCCGCTGATGCTGCTGCACGCGTGGCCGGACGACGCGCCCTACGTCACCGGCTTCGTCGGCGGCCGCCACGCCTGGTCGTTCAGCGGGCGCGAGGCCGACGCGCTGGAGGAGATGCTGGCGCGGTTCCGTGCCGTGCTGGGTGCCGATGCGGCGTCGGCGCTCGCGACGACGGGTTATGCGTCGCGCTGGGGCAGCGATCCGCTCCATCTCGGCTCCTATGCCTATGCCCGCCCGGGCCATGCCGATGCCCGGGCCCGGCTGGGGCAACCGTTCGCGGACGGGCGGATCGTGCTGGCCGGCGAGGCCTGCTGCACCGACGGTCTGGCCGGTACGGTGGGCGGCGCGATGAACGACGGTGAGCGGGCGGCGCGCCTAATTGCGGGGCTTTCCTAGCGGTTCGGCGACCCTTCCTGCCCCCAATCATCCGGTGTAGGACGGGCGCCCATGACGCGGTTCGTATTCATCACCGGCGGCGTGGTCTCCTCCCTGGGAAAGGGGGTCGCATCGGCGGCGCTGGCCGCCCTGCTGCAGGCCCGCGGCCATCGCGTGCGCCTGCGCAAGCTCGACCCCTACCTCAACGTCGATCCGGGCACGATGAGCCCGTATCAGCATGGCGAGGTGTTCGTCACCGACGACGGCGCCGAGACCGACCTCGACCTCGGCCACTACGAACGCTTCACAGGCGTGCACGCGACCCGCGGCGACAACGCCACCACCGGGCGGATCTACTCCGACGTGATCGCGCGCGAGCGGCGCGGCGACTACCTGGGGGCCACCGTGCAGGTGATCCCGCACATCACCGACGCGATCAAGGACGCGGTGGTGCACGGCACCGAGGACCTCGACTTCGCGCTGATCGAGATCGGCGGCACGGTGGGCGACATCGAGAGCCTGCCGTTCCTGGAGGCGATCCGGCAGCTGCGCAACGACCTCGGCCCGGAGCGCACCATGTTCGTGCACCTGACGCTGGTGCCCTGGATCCCGGCCGCGGGTGAGCTCAAGACCAAGCCCACCCAGCATTCGGTCAAGGAGCTGCAAAACGTCGGCATCCAGCCGCAGATGCTGTTGTGCCGCTCAGACCGGCCGCTGCCCGACAACGAGCGGCGCAAGATCGCCTCGTTCTGCAACGTGCGACCGGAGGCGGTGGTCTCGGCGCTGGACGTGGACACCATCTACGCGTGCCCGATCAGCTACCACGACGAGGGCATGGACACCGAGGTGCTGCGGCACTTCGGCCTGCCCCACGCGGGCGAACCGGACCTGATGGCATGGCATCGCGTGCTGCACGCGATCCGGGCCCCCGAGGGCGAGGTGCGGATCGCCGTGGTCGGCAAGTACACGGCGCTGCTCGACAGCTACAAGTCGCTGAACGAGGCGCTGATCCACGGCGGCATCGCCAACCAGGTACGGGTACGGCTGGACTGGGTAGACAGCGAGATCTTCGAGAGTGCCGGCGGCGATCAGGCGGCGGCGGTGGCGCGGCTGGAGGAGGTGCACGGCATCCTGGTGCCGGGCGGCTTCGGCGAGCGCGGCTCGGAAGGCAAGATCGAGTCGGTGCGGTTCGCACGCGAACGCCGCATCCCGTTCCTGGGCATCTGCTTCGGCATGCAGATGGCCGTGATCGAGTGCGCGCGCAACCTGGCCGGCATCGCGGGCGCCTCCTCCACCGAGTTCGGCCCCACCGATCACCCGGTGGTGGGGCTGATGACCGAATGGGCCCGGGGCGACGAGCTGCTGCGCCGCCGCGAGGGCGGCGACCTTGGCGGCACCATGCGCCTCGGCGCCTTCGAGGCGGTGCTGGCGGATGGGTCGCGCGCGGCGGACGCCTATGGCGCCTCGCGGGTGCAGGAGCGGCACCGGCACCGTTACGAGGTCAACATCCACTACCGCGAGCAACTGGAACAGGCCGGACTCGTGTTCTCCGGCCTGTCGCCGGACGGGATCCTGCCCGAGATCGTCGAATATCCCGGCCATCCCTGGTTCATCGGCGTGCAGTTCCATCCCGAGCTGCTGAGCAAGCCCTTTGCGCCGCACCCGCTGTTCGCCGGCTTCATCGCCGCCTCCCTCCGGAAGGCGCGGCTGGTCTGACGCGGCCACCGGCGCGGCATGGGGTGATCTCGTCCCGGTTCCCCTGCTAGAAGGCGCCTCGACATCGTCCGGAGGCCTCATGCCGTTCAACCGCCCGCTCCTGCTCACCTGTGGCCTGGCCATCCTGCCGGTGGTGGTTACCGCGACCGCCCGGGCCGACACGCCGGCGGCGGCCGCAGCCTTCATGAAGCAAACGGGGGCACAGCCGGGCGTGGTCACGCTGCCGTCCGGCCTCGAGTATAAGGTGGTCGAGTCCGGCGATGCTGGCGGCCGGCGGCCGGGTAGCGCCGACAGCGTGCTGGTGAACTACGTCGGCAAGCTGTCCGACGGCGCGATCTTCGACGACTCCAAGGGTCGGATCGTGACCCTTCCGCTCGGGCAGGTGATCAAGGGCTGGTCGGAAGGGCTGCAGCTGATGCGGCCGGGCGACGTATGGATGCTCTACATCCCGCCCGGCCTGGCCTATGGCGCCAAGGGTGCCGGTCCGATTCCGGAGAACGCGGCCCTGACGTTTCGGGTCGAGCTTGTAGCGATCTCGAACCACTGATCCAGTTGCATCCTCGCGGTGCAACCCAGCATCCCGCCCGTCGTGACGGTCGGATGCTCATATCGCACGTTCCCGCGGCTCGACCCGGACCGCTGCCGGGATGACGAGGACGTGCCCATGACCACCGCTTCCGTCGGTCCCGCCCTCGCGGATGACCTGCATCCGCTGGCCGAGCGCTTCCGCGCGTTTGTCCGTCAGCCCGCGTTCTCCTGCGTAGGCGCGAAGTCGGCGCTGAGCCGTGACCAACTGCACATCATGGTGGCACGCGACATCCGTTCGGCTTGGGACGATCTCCGAATCCTCCCCGAGCTGCATGAGTTCGCCGCCGGCTATGCCCTGCAGCCGAAGCTGTTTCAAAGCTTCGTGGTCTTGTTCGAGGGGCCGGACGAGATCACCGAGGGCGCCTTCGAGCAGCATCTGTGGGCGCGCGTGCAGTCGCTGTCGGATAAGGATCGGTGGCTTGGGCAGGCCCATGACGGGCGTGTCAGTCCCGATCCGACCAACCCGCACTTCTCTCTCAGCTTCGGTGGACAGGCGTTCTTCGTGGTCGGTCTGCACCCGGGCGCCAGTCGGCTCGCCCGTCGCTTCGAGCGCCCGGCGTTGGTATTCAACCTTCATGACCAATTCGAGCAGCTGCGTGCGGACGGGCTGTATCCCCGCCTGCGCGACACCATCCTGGACCGCGACCTGGCACTCAACGGCAGCCATAACCCGATGCTGGCGCGCTTCGGCGACAACTCCGAGGCGCGCCAGTACAGCGGCCGCGTCGTGGAGGACGACTGGCGCTGCCCGTTCAGCCCGCCGCTGCCCCGCGTCGATGCCGCCTGAGCAAGGCCCGCCGACGCACGAGATCGCCCCGCGTTCCGGCGTCGCGTTCACGCTCAATCGCGGCCAGCGGCTTACGGTGATCGATCCGGAAGGGGAGCAGGTGGCCGACCTGCTCGCCTTCAACCGTCATGACACCGCCGAGGTGATCTCGTCCGGCCGCACGCTCGACTATGCCAGCCGATTGTTCCTGACCAGCGGCGATCCGATCTACTCCAATCGCAGCCGGGTGCTGCTGCGGATCGTGGCCGATACGGTGGGACGACACGACTTTTTGCTCACCCCATGCTCGGCCGATACCTTCCGGATCATCTACGGCGACGCCGCGCCGCACCGCGGCTGCCACGGGAACCTGGCGGCGGCGCTGGCGCCCTACGGGATCGGCCCCGACCAGATCCCGATCGCGTTCAACGTGTTCATGAACGTGCGGGTGGACGGCGAGACCGGGGCCCTGACCGTGGCGCCGCCGCTGAGCCGCGCCGGTGACCATGCGACCTTCGAGGCGGAGGATGACCTCATCGTGGGACTGACCGCGTGCTCGGCGCTACAGTCCAATAACAACGCCTTCAAGCCGATCCGTTACCGGATCGATTGAGCGGGGGGAGCGGATCAGACCAGCCGGGCCAGCAGCACGGCGGCCTGGCAGACCACCACCACCACGGTGAGCAGCCAGCGCAGCGTCATGTAGCCGGGCGGCATCAGCCCGAGCCGCGCGGCCCGGGCCTCGACCGAGGCGGTGAGCACGAAGCCCAGTAGCAGAACCACCAGCGCCAACACCGGCGCCGCCACCAGCGGGATCATCAGCGCCGTCCAGCCGACCAGGGCCGGCAGCACGCCGAGCACCAGCCGAGCCCGGTTCAGCTCCGGCCGGATGGTCACGCCATGCGGATCGCCGGCCAGCGCCAGGCCCCAATGCACGGCGCCCAGGAAGGCTAGGATCACCGCACCGTAGTCGATGAAGGCGGCCAGCATCCGTGGCGCCGGAATGTCGGCCGGAAAGAACAGGATCGCGGCGGCTCCCACGACGAACGGGATCAGTCCACCCAGGCCCAGCGGGATGGCGAGGAACGGCAGGCGCTTCATGGAGACGATACTCCGGCCGGTGGCATGGGTCGCGACGCCCGTGTCATGCCGCCGACCTTGCGGAAAGGGAAGCGAGATGGTGAAAAAAGCGGCCATCACGACACGCAGGAACAGGGACATCCCATGAGCGCCATCGCTGACATCGTCGCGCGCGAGATCCTGGACAGCCGCGGCAATCCCACCGTCGAGGTGGAGGTCGAGCTGGCCACCGGTGCGCGGGGCCGCGCCGCGGTGCCGTCTGGCGCCTCCACCGGGGCGCACGAGGCGGCCGAACTGCGCGATGGCGATCCGGCCCGCTACGGCGGTAAGGGCGTGCTGAAGGCGGTGGCGTTCGCCGAGGGCGAGATCCTGGACGCGCTGTCGGGGGCGGAGTCGACCGAGCAGGTGGCGATCGACGAGGCCATGATCGACCTCGACGGTACGCCCAACAAGTCGCGCCTCGGCGCCAACGCGATCCTGGCGGTGTCCCTGGCGGTGGCCAAGGCCTCGGCGGAGGAGCTGGGGGTGCCGCTCTACCGTTACGTGGGCGGCGTGTTCGCGCGCACCCTGCCCGTGCCGATGATGAATATCATCAACGGCGGGCAGCATGCCGACAATCCGATCGACATCCAGGAGTTTATGATCCAGCCGGTCGGCGCCGCCACCGTCGCGGACGCGATCCGGATGGGCTCGGAGATCTTCGCGCAGCTGAAGAAGGGCCTCAAGGAGGCGGGCCACAACACCAACGTCGGCGACGAGGGCGGCTTCGCGCCGGGCCTGAAGTCAGCCGACGAGGCGTTGTCCTTCATCAGCCGCGCCGTGGAGAAGGCCGGCTACAAGCCCGGGGACGACGTCACCTTCGCGCTCGACTGCGCGTCCACCGAGTTCTACCGCGACGGCCGCTACGAGCTGGAGGGCGAGGGAAAGTCGTTCGACGCGGGCGGCATGGTGGCCTACCTGGACGAGCTCTGCCGCCGTTATCCCATCGTCTCCATCGAGGACGGCTGCGCCGAGGACGACTGGGAGGGCTGGGCGCACCTGACGCGCGAGCTGGGTGGGCGGCTGCAGCTGGTCGGCGACGACCTGTTCGTGACCAACCCGGAACGGCTGCGTCGCGGCATCGCCGAGCGCACCGCGAACTCGATCCTGGTCAAGGTGAACCAGATCGGCACGCTGTCGGAAACGCTGGAAGCGGTCGAGCTGGCGCACAAGGCGGGCTACTCCGCCGTGATGAGCCACCGCTCGGGCGAGACCGAGGACTCCATCATCGCCGACCTGGCGGTGGCCACCAACTGCGGCCAGATCAAGACCGGCTCGCTGTCCCGCTCGGACCGCACCGCGAAGTACAACCAGCTGATCCGCATCGAGGCGGAGCTGGACAACGCGGCGCGCTATGCCGGGCGGACGATCCTCCGGCAGTAAGGCCAGGGGCCCTGCCCCTGGACCCCGCCAAAGGCTCAGCCTTTGGAAACCAATCCTAGAAATCGGGATCCAAGGGCCTGCGGCCCTTGGCGGGTCCAGGGCAGGGCCCTGGCCTTACGTCACCAGATCCAGCCGCAGCGTCATGCAGTAGGCGCCGCCGCCGCTCAGGATGAACGGTTGCAGGCCGACATCCTTCACCCAGTAGCCGCGCTCGGCGAAGCGGGACTTCAGGCGCGGCGTCGCCTGCGCCATCACCACCGTCCGGTCCAGCGCCACCGCGTTGACGCAGAAGCGGGCGGCGTCCTCGGGCTCGGCCTCCATGCGCAGCTCCGGCGGCACCGCCGCATGGATCGCGGCAAGGCCGACTCGGGTAAATGCGGAGGGGTAGAAGAACACCTCGCCGTGCGGCAGCACGCACAGGCAGGTGTCGAGGTGGTAGAACTGCTCGGTCGCCAGTTCCAGCGCGACGTGGTCGATGCCGAACAGCGCCGCCACGTATGCCGGTGCTTCCGCGCTGGAGCGGGGCCCGTAGCCGGTCCAGGCCAGCCGGCGCGTCGCGTCCCAGATGCAGTCCCCCGCCCCTTCCTGGAACATCCCCTCGGGCAAGGCCGTCACCTCGTCGAGTTGGCCGCGCTCTCGCAGCGACTCGAACGCCGCCCGGAACACCGCCTCTTCGCCCTGGCGCTGCGGATACCGGAAGGCGGCGACCAGCGCCTTCCGGTCCAGCACGATTCCCGCGTTGGCCGGGAACACCATGTCCGGCAGGCCGGGCACACCGTCGATCACCTCCACGTCGGCGCCAGCCTCGCGCAGCGCCACGCGCAGTCCCGCGAATGCGGCCTGCGCCGCGGCGAGATGCCGTGCCGGGTCCTCTGACCAGGTGCCCGGCTTCATCCAAGGATTGATGGCGTAGGACACCTCGTAGTGCGCGGGGGAGACGAGAAGGAAGCTGGGCATGCACGGGCTCCACTGGGGCCGCTCCAGCGGCCACGTGTCAGGCCGGTGACACGAGGCAAAATTCGCCACGGACCTTGCGGCGACATAGCCCGCGCCGCCCCGACCACGCTAGGGTGGTGCTGGCGATCACGGCGGGGCAACGACAACCGCCCGGGGGAACAGGGCGATGAGCTTCGCACGCGTAGTCAAGCGCAAGGTTCGGGCGGCGCTGCCGCCGTTGCTGTTCCTGTCGCTTGTGGGATATTTCGGCTGGAACGCCACCCAGGGCGAGCATGGGCTGCGCAGCTACCGCAGCCAGCTGGTCCTGCTGGACCGCGCCGACGCGGCGAAGGTGGCGGCGATCGCAGAGCAGACCGCCTGGATGCAGCGCGTATCGGGGCTGCGTGATGGTGGGCTGGACGCCGACACGCTCGATGAACGGTCGCGCTCGATGCTGAACCTGGCCGAGCAGAACGAGCTGGTCGTACCTTACGGCAGCAATAGGCTGTATTGAGCGAGAGCCTTCGGGGGCCGGACGTTGGCCCCCGCCCCCGTTACTTGATCTTGGCTTCCCGATACTCGACGTGCTTCCGCACGACGGGGTCGTACTTCCTCAGCGACAGCTTGCCGGTCTGCGCGCGCGCATTCTTCTTGGTGACGTAGAAGTGTCCGGTGTCCGCGCTGGACACCAACTTGATCTGGATCGTGTTGGTCTTGGCCATGGGTCCTCAGCCTTTACGTGTCGCGGCGGTCGCAATTCCGGGGCCGCAGGGTGCCGGAAAATGCGCATGCGCGCTGGTCAGGTCAAGCGATGCGTGCCGGCGGCCCGGTGGCCGCCGGGCGGGGGCCGCGCTAAGGGTGGCGACATGCTCAGTGTGGATGAAGCCCTGGCCCGGGTCCTCGATCGGTTGCGACCGCTACCCGCGGAGATCGTGGCGCTGCCCGACGGCTGGGGCCGGGTGGCGGCGGCGCCGGTATGGGCGCGGTTGCACAACCCGCCAGCCGACATCTCGGCCATGGATGGCTACGCGGTGCGCGCCGAGGATGCGGCGGCGGGTGCACGGTTGCAGGTGCTGGGCGAGGCGCCGGCGGGGCACCCGTTCGATGGTGCGGTCGGATCGGGCACGTGCGTTCGGCTCTTCACCGGCAGCGTGATGCCGGACGGCAGCGACTGCGTGCTGATCCAGGAGGATGCGGACCGCGACGGCGACACCGTGCTGGTGCGGGAGGCGGTGGCGTGCGGCCGACACGTCCGGCGCCGCGGACAGGACTTCGCGGTCGGCGACGTGCTGGTGGCGGCCGGGCGGCGGATCGGCGCGCGGGACATCGGAGTCGCCGCAGCCGGCAACCACGCCTGGATCGCGGTACACCGGCAACCGCGGGTGGCGCTGCTGGCCACCGGCGACGAGCTGGCGCTGCCCGGCGAGCCGGTGCCGCCGGGGGGCGTCGTGAACTCCAACACGCCGATGCTGGCCGCACTGGTGCGGGCCGCGGGCGCGGTGCCGGTGCTGCTG
>CAXUBN010000071.1:0-9347 GCA_964249255.1 uncultured Acetobacteraceae bacterium
TTGCTGTCCTTGTTCCATGAGGCGCTGCGGCAGGGGGCCGAGACGGCGGCAGCGGCGCTGCGCGATCCGGACGCGCTGGCGGCGATCCGGCTCAGCGCGCTGGTGGTGCTGATCGTGGTGCCGGTCAACGCCATCTGCGGCCTCCTGGCCGCCTATGCGCTGACCCGGTACGACTTCCCCGGGCGCGGCGCGCTGATGGTGCTGATCGAGCTGCCCTTGTCGGTGTCGCCGGTGGTGGCCGGCCTGGTCTGGGTGCTCCTGTTCGGCCAGGAGGGCTGGTTCGGGCCGTGGCTCGCGGCACGCGGCGTCCGCATCACCTTCGCGCTGCCGGGCATCCTGCTCGCCACCCTGTTCGTGACCTTCCCGTTCGTGGCCCGTACGGTCATGCCGGCGATGGAAGCGCAGGGACGGGACGCGGAGGAGGCCGCGACCGTGCTGGGCGCCGGCTTCCTGTCGGTGCTGGGGCGCGTGACGGTGCCGAGCGTCGGCGGCGCCCTTCTGTCGGGCGTGCTGCTGTGCACGGCCCGGGCGCTCGGCGAGTTCGGCGCGGTGTCGGTGGTGTCCGGCCACATCCCCGGTCAGACCGAGACGGTGCCGCTGCACATCGAGACCCTCTACAACGGCTACGAGACGGTGGCGGCCTTCGCGCTGGCCTCCCTGCTCGCCGTGCTGTCGGGTCTCGTGGTGGGCGCGCGCGGCGTGGTGGAATGGCGCATCGCCAGGGCAGGGGGATCCGATGCCGCCGGCTGACGGGGATGCGATGGGCGTGGTGTTGCCGGTCCGGGAGGCCGATGCCCAGCTTGATGCCCAGCTTGATGCCCAGTCTGACGCTCGGGTCGTCGGCCGGACGGGGGGCCCCGCCGGCGTCGAGCTGCGGGGCGTGGCCTGCGTGTTCGACCGGGCGCCGGCGGTGCGCGGCATCGACCTCGCGGTGCGTCCGGGCGAGTTCATGGCGCTGGTGGGCCCGTCGGGTGCGGGCAAGACCACGCTGCTGCGGATCGTGGCCGGGCTGCAGCCGCCCGACGAGGGCACGGTGCGCATCGGCGGGCGCGACGTGACCCGGGTGCCGGCGCGCGAGCGCAACATCGGCTTCGTGTTCCAGAACTACGCGCTGTTCCGGCACATGACGGTGGAGCGCAACGTCGCCTTCGGGCTGACCGGGCGGCCCCGCGCGCGGCGGCCGGACCGGCGCGCGATCGCGGCCCGGGTGGCCGAGCTGCTGGAGCTGGTGCAGGTGGCGCCGCTGGCCCGCCGCTACCCCGCCCAGCTGTCGGGCGGGCAGCGGCAGCGGGTGGCGCTGGCCCGGGCGCTGGCCACCGAACCCAGCCTGCTGCTGCTGGACGAGCCGTTCGGGGCGCTCGACCCGCTGGTGCGCAAGGAGATCCGCACCTGGCTGCGTGCGTTGCACGACCGGCTGGGGCTGACCTCCATCCTGGTGACGCACGACCAGGCCGAGGCGCTGGAGGTGGCCGACCGCATCGCCGTGCTGCGCGACGGACGGCTGGAGCAGGTCGGCACGCCGGACGAGCTCGAGGACCGGCCGGCCACGCCGTTCGTGCACCAGTTCCTGGGCGAGACCGTGCGCCTCGGCGCCACCGTCGACGCGGACGGGCACCTGCGGCTGGACCCGCCTTGGTCCGACGTGCCGCTGTTCGGCCGGCCGCGCCTCCTGCCGGCCCCGGGGCCCGTGAGCCTGTCGCTGCGCCCCTACGAGGTCGCGCTGCGTCCGCTCGGCGATCCCGGTGCGGCCCGTGTGCTGTCGGTGCGCCGCGCGGGCGCCCACCACCGCCTGACGGTGGCGCCGGCGGACGACGGGCGAGGCGCGATCGAGGTGCTGTCCCCGATCTCCGACCCGCCGCTGCGGGCGGGGATGACGTGCGGGCTGGACCTAGGCTGCGCCCGGTTATTCGGGTCCGACGGGACGGACCTGGCCATTTGAGGCCGGGAACGCGCTCAACCCAGGGGCCGGCGAGGGCCGCCGCAAGCTGCGTGGGTTATGGCCAGGCGACCGACCGGTAGGCGGGATCGAACGACTTTGCCTTGCCCCAGATGGTCCCGAGGTAGTCGTCGGTTGCCAGGATCAGCGCCACGAGGTGGGCGGCGTCCCCGACAGTCTTCCGCTTCTGGACGATGGCGACGGCGTCCTCCCGAGGTATCAGCGTCACGAAGCAGACGTCGAGGGCCTTTCCGTCCCCGAGACCGTAACAGTTGAACATCGCCAGGCCGGCCGCCGTGGGATGCATCACGTTCTGCTTGAACACGAAGCCGTTGTTGCCGAGCGCGGTCCGGATGTCGGTGAGCGACGTGCTGCCGTAGCGGAAGCCACCGAAGTCGGAACGGATGCCGGATGGCGATCTGCCCCAGTCGGTCTCAAGGTAGACCACGGTCCTTGTTCGGCTGACGGCGGTGATGGACAGGTCGTTGCCGTCGGGCATGGCCCATTTCTGGGTGGTGAACGAGCTGTCCGACTGCCGCTGCGATGCCGGGCCTCCGAGCCGGCCGTTCAGCGACGTCATGTCGTCGCCGACCCGGATGCCCGACAAGGCCTGCGCCGAGCAATGACCGGGAACAAGAAACAGGACCGGCAACATGATGGGGATCAGCCATCCCCACGTCACCGAACTTCGAACGGGCATCGGACGCAAGATCCTCATGAGGACTGGCCGTTTCGCATCGTCGCCTCGTCAGCCGCAGCTGGCGGCACTGGCCATCAACAGCGCCCGCAACGAGCTGGTATCCCCAGGGTATCATGAACAGACATGACGAAGCCTGGACGGCGTTGCTGGGCCGGGTGATTGGCATACTGGAACGAGGCCTTGGCCAACCTCACATATCATAGGGTGGCATGGGCCTCGGTATCCACTGCACCATCCCACTCTAAGACGGTCTGGAACGGATCATCGGCTGCCCCCGCCGGGGCGCGGGTCAGAACGACCCGATCCGGCTCGATGACACAGGCGATCTCGTCGCCCTCCCATAGCCGCAGTGCTGCCCGCACAGGCTGCGGATGATCGTCTGTACCTTGCTGATCAACTTGCTGGTGATCATGGGATAAGGAAGTAAGGACCTTCCCGACGAGCCGCAACTCCTATGCTGGATCGCATTCGGCTGGCGGCGAAAGCCGTCCTTCCACGGTATCCCAGCGCCACAGTGTCTCGTTGGTAAGCCGCGTCCCACCCCACCATCGGTGGATTTTATTATGGTGTGACCAATCGTATTGCCTTAGCAACTGGGCGCAGTCCAAGCTCGGTAAGCGAAAGCGGAGTTCCCTGAAACAAATGGGACCGATCATCGTCCAGCTGCATGTCGTTGGTGAAGTGGCGCTCGGTGATGCCGGAGAGCGCGGGGGCGACTGCTGTCCCGAGCCTGCATATCATTTCTCCGACCTTATCATACCGCGTCCACGGGCAGGGGAACGAGGCGGCCGCAGCCACGGCACTTGATCATCGCGATCTGGTCGTCGAGCGCCTTGCGGAACTGGCGGAGCCTGGGTTGGCGTTCGAGGGAGCGCGACATGGCTACGAACACAACCAGAACACAACCGGGCTGGTACCTCTTGCTCCGCACACTAGTGGGGCGGTAGCGTTGATCATGGGTTGGTTTGGAGGTGCGTATGAACTGGCGTAGCAAGATCCCTGGAGCGTTCGCAGGCTCGTTGGCGGTGTTGTCGTTGCATCCACTAAACCAAGCAGGTTGCTGAGATCTCCTGGTAGCGTTGCGGGCCGACGAGGCGGCGTGGCCCGAAGTTGCGGCGGCGTGTCATGATTACATGCAAGGCCAGGGTGCTAACCCTAAGACCATCAGCACGCAGATGGCGCATGTGGACCGCCTCATCCGGCCTTGGTGCCGGACGGCCGGGGACCTAGACATACCTCGGATACTACCTGCGGCGGTAGCCAACCCGAGAGATTTTGACGCCGGTGTCCACATCTTCGAAGTGAGCCTCTATGCGGCGCCCCGGAAAGATGCCGTCGTGATCCACGACCTTGCAGGTCAGGCGTTCGCGCATTGGCTAGAGTCGGGTCGGACGATCAGCGCGCGCGAGGCGGTGGCGCGGGCCGGTATGCAATAGAAGTGTCCGGAACCAGGTGAGCGCCGAACCAATCGATCTAGTGGTCAAGATGCTGACGCTGGTGGGTGCGGGCGCCTCGATGGCTGCGGGAATCTACTTGGGTGCGGAACAGGTTGAGCCTCAACTCGGCAGGCGGGCGACGTCGTTTGGCGTGTGGATAAACGGGCCCTTCCTCCTCCTAATTTGCGTTTGGACTATCGGTGCCTCGAATAAGACCTACCTCACCCACAGGAACTTCGTCGTTCCTGCGGAGTGCGTTGGCTTCGCGTTGACCCTGCTCGTCTGCGTGCTCGGCTCGGTGAAGTGGCCTATCTGGGCAACCGCACCCAATCCTCGGGATGTGGATTGGAAGAGGCTGATAATCTGGGGCTTATTCGTCAGAGGTCTAATCGCCCTCTTCAACGGCGCGCTGGTTGACTGGTTGGTGGCCGAAAAGTTCGTGGGCTAGGTGTTTAGTCCCGGACTGTGGTGGCGCGGGTTGAGCTTGAAGCGTTCTGGCTCGACGGTCCACTGATGGCAGATGAAGTCGTAAGGTGTGCTGCCCTCGAGGGGCTTCAGCCTCCGGACGCAGTTGTAGGCGAGTAGGAATGCGTGTGGGTTCATGCAGGGTTGAAGATCGCGGGCCGATCATGGCGCCGGCTGCGGGCGCTCGCTCCTCGCTGCCAGCGCGACGTTCATCGCCTCGAAGGCCGGCACCAGCTGGCGCGGGTCGAACAGCCAGAGCAGCACGCCGCTGAAGTGCTCGCCCTGCGTGAACAGCGTGCCGCGCGCCGTCGGGCGCAGCAGGAAGTCGTGCTCGCCCACGAACAGGCCGGGCATGCCCCACAGGCGGCCGCGCCAGCGCAGCTCGCGGTCGGGTTCGGCGACCAGGATCGTGGGCCGGATCACGGTGCGATCGGCGCTGCTCCCCTCGACGAGGCGGACGACGGCCCCCTTCTCAAGCCGACCCTCCAGCCCGGCGATCATTGGGTTCCAGGTAGGGTAGGCCTCGGTGTCGGTCAGCACCGACCACACCGCGGCGGGCGGGGCGTCGATGGCGATCGTGGTCAGGATGTCGGACCGCGGCGCCGCCACCGCCAGGACGATGCAGGCCAGGATCGCGATGCCGCAGGCCGGCCAGCCCAGCCGGGCGATGCGGCGGCGCAACCGGCCTCCGGCGCCCGGCTACGGCTACGCCGCCTCCGCGGCGATGGCGTCGCCCAGCGTGGTGACGATGCGGTCGATGTGATGATGCTCGACGATCAGCGGCGGCGACAGGGCGATCGTGTCGCTCGTGGTGCGGATCAGCACGCCGGCGTCGAAGCAGCGCTGCATGATGCGCCCGGCCCGCTCGGTGGGCTTGCCCGCGCGTGGCCGCAGCTCGATGCCGGCGATCAGCCCGGCGTCGCGGATGTCGACCACGTTCGGCCGGTCGCGCAGGGAATGCACCGCCGTCTGCCAGTCCGGCTCGATCGCGCGGGCGCGCGCCGCCAGCTCCTCGTCCCGGTGCAGGTCCAGGGTGGCGATGGCGGCGGCGCAGGCCAGCGGATGGCCGGAATAGGTGTAGCCGTGGAACAGCTCGATGCCCGGGGCCGCATCCTCCACCACCGTGCGGTAGATCGCGTCGCTGGCCGCCACGGCACCCATCGGCACCGCGGCATTGGTCAGCCCCTTGGCCATGGTCATCAGGTCCGGCACCACGCCGTAGCGGTCGGCGGCGAAGTTGGCGCCCAGGCGGCCGAAGCCGGTGATCACCTCGTCGAAGATGAGCAGGATGCCGTGCGCGGTGCACAGCGCGCGCAGCCGCTCGAGGTAGCCGGCGGGCGGCACCAGCACGCCGGTGGAGCCGGCCACCGGCTCCACGATCACCGCCGCGATGTTGCCCGGCCCATGCAACTGCACTAGCGCCTCCAGCGCGTCGGCGCGGTCGGCGCCGTGCGCCGGCTGGCCGCGGCTGAACCGGTTGGCGTCGGGCAGGTGGGTGTGCGGCAGGTGGTCGACATGGCCCAGCAGCGGGCCGAACTGCGCCTTGTTGGCGCCGATGCCGCCCACCGACAGCCCGCCGAAGTTCACGCCGTGGTAGCCGCGTTCGCGCCCGACCAGCCGGATGCGGTGGCCCTCGCCGCGGGCGCGGTGATAGCTCAGCGCGATCTTGAGCGCGGTGTCGGCGCTCTCGCTGCCCGAGTTGGTGAAGAAGATGCGGTTCAGCGGGTCTGGCGTGATCTGCGCCAGCCGGGCGGCCGCCTGGAACATCAGCGGGTGGCCCATCTGGAAGGAAGGCGCGAAGTCCAGGGTCGCCGCCGCCCGCTGGATCGCCTCCGTGACCTGCCTGCGCCCGTGCCCGGCGTTGACGCACCACAGGCCGGCGGTGGCGTCCAGCACCTCGCGCCCGTCCGGGGTCCAGTAGGACATGCCCTCCGCCCGTGCCAGCAGGCGCGGCGCCGCCTTGAAGGCGCGGTTGGCGGTGTAGGGCATCCACAGCGCGTCGAGGTCGTTGGGCGGCGTGTCGCCGAACGGGGGCATCTGGTCCATGGGCGGTCTTATCCTCCCCGGTGGGTGCGAAGGGCCTCGGTCCGCTCCAGCCGGAGCGCGACGCGGGCGCGGGCCTGCTCGGCCTGCGCGTCCAGGCCCAGCCCGTCGTACACATCGCCCAGGATGCGGTTGAGCGGCACGCCGTCCGGATCCTGGCCGCGGCGCCCTTCCAGCATTCCCTGCGCCCGTGCCAGCCGTCCGGTATGCAGCAGGCAGTCCAGCACCACCTGCTCGAACAGGTCGCGCTGGGCATGGCTGCCGCCGATAGATGCCAGCCGGCCCAGCGGCGGTTCCAGCAGGACGAGGGCCGCCTCGCCATCGCCGGCGGCGTGCGCCAGGAGCCCGCGCGCCACCGGCAGCGTCACGTCCCGCCACACCGGATCCGGCTTGGCCGCCTCCCGCTCGATCGCCGACAGCAGGTCCGCCGCCTCCGCGTCCCGGCCGGCGCGGGCCAGGCCGTACAGGTACTGCAGCGACAGGAACGGGTTGGTGACGTCCGCGGTGCGCGCCGCGAGGTGATGTCCGACCGCGTCCCAGCGCGGGCCGACGTCGATGCCGGCGAAGCCCAGGCGGGCCAGCAGCGACACCGCGCCGATCTGGTCCTGCGACAGGTCGCGTTCGCGCGACCAGCAATGGTCGTCGTAGGCGGCCAGCGCGTCCGCCTCGCGGCCCTGGCTCAGGTAGAACAATGCCAGGTGCCACCAATGGTGGGTGTACATGAAGGAGGTGAGGCCGCCCCAGCCGCCGCTCATCCCCTCCAGGAAGGCGGCGCCCTCGTCGATCCGCCCCTCGGTCAGCATCACGTGCGCCAGCGCGTGCTGCGCCCACTGGTCGTCCGGGCGCAGCGACAGCGCGGTGCGCGCTTCCCGCTCGGCATCGGCCAGCAGGTGGCACTGCTCGTAGCCGAAGGCGATCATGCCGTGCAGGAAGCCGACGTCGCCGGCGGCAGGCAGGCAGCGCAGCGCCGCCCGTAGCATGGACGGATGGTCGCCGCGATTGAAGTCGTGGTACTGGCGCAGCTTCAGGGCCGCCAGGTCCCGCGGGTGCTCGGCCAGCACGGCGTCCACCAGCGCGATCGAGCCGGGCAGGTCGCCCTCCACCCAGCGCCGCAGCGCGCCGGCGATCAGACGCTCGCGCGCGTTGGCGGCAGGAAGGCCGCGCTCGGCGCGGGCGAGGTGCGTGCGC
Source organism: uncultured Acetobacteraceae bacterium (assembly GCA_964249255.1). Lineage (GTDB taxonomy): Bacteria > Pseudomonadota > Alphaproteobacteria > Acetobacterales > Acetobacteraceae > Lichenicola. The sequence goes on from CAXUBN010000071.1 coordinate 7,769, forward strand.
GCCCGGTCCGGGACGCCGCCGGTCTCCGACATCATCCACAGCAGCGCGGCATAGCTGTTGGCCAGGCAGTCGCCGTCCGCCTCGGCGGCGGGGAGGATGCGCAGCAGCCGCATGTCGTAGCTGAGGAGGCCCAGCACGTGGTCGTCGATCGCCGCCACGGTGGCGGGGTCGGTGGCGGTGATGGGGTTGCCGAGCCAATCCTGCCGCACGGGTCAGCCGCTCCCTTGGGTGGCGCGGTCCAGCATGCCACGGATCGCAGCCGTGGTCTCGGCCGGTCGTTCCAGCATGACCTGGTGGCCGCAGCGGTCGAGGCGCTGCAGGACCGCGTCCGGCAGAAGGGCGGCCAGGGCGGCCACCGTGCCGATCGGCACGATGCCGTCCCCCTCCCCGCCAAGCACGATCGCCGGCATCGGCAGCGCGGCCAGCCGGTCCGGCGCCACCGCCGGCGGATCGCGCATCATCGCCTGCATGGTGGACAGCCGGTTGCCCCGGGTCGCGCGCTGCTCGGCCCGCACCAGCGCGGGGTCGGCATCGGGATGCCAGGCACGTCGGGCGAAGCCGCGCGACAGCAGCGGCCGCAGCAGCTCCAGCACCGGCAACGGCAGCCGCCCGAGCAGGCCGCCGAACAGGGTGCCGCCACCGAGTCCACCGATCGGCGCCGGGCCGACCAGGACCAGCCCGTCGATGGGACGCGCCGGGTCGTCCCATCCGAGCGCCAGCGCCAGCGCGATCCGGGCGCCGTAGGAATGCGCCGCGAGGACGTTGCGTGCGCCGGCATACCGCTCGAACAGGGCGCGGGCATCGCGGCACAGCTCCTCGCCGCGGCATTCGGCCGGCTCGCGCGGCTGCGGGCTCCTGCCATGGCCGATCGCGTCCCAGGCGACGAGGTTGCAGCCGCCATCCTGCAGCGCCCGCCACTGGAACCGCCATTGCTCCTTGTTGCCGCCGCCGCCATGGAGAAGGAACAGGGTGGTGTCGGCGCCGGCGTCATGGGTCGCCACGTGCAGCCGCCGTCCGCGGACCTCCTCGAACGCGCCGCCAAGCTCGGACGTCATGCGCCGCTCCCCGATGCGCTGATCCCCGGGATGGCGCCGCCATGGCGCGTGTGCCAGCACGGCTGCTCGCCGGGCCGGCCCTGCGAGCGGGCGGCGAACACGCCGCGCGCCACCGCTCGCGCGGTGACCAGCGTGGCGGCGAGACACAGGCCGGACAGCTCGGCGTCGTCGCCGCTCAAGGACCGTTCGCCGGTCGAGATCCCGAACATGGTGTCGCCGTCACGGGGGAGGTGCGCCGGCAGCACGGCGCGCGCGATGCCGTCCTGCGCCAGGATCGCCAGGCGCCGCGCTTCCCGCGGGGCGAGCGCCGCGTCGGTGACCACCAGCCCGATGGTGGTGCCCCAGGCGCCGGCCGGCTTGGTACGCAGCGCGAGCGCGTCGCCGTCGAGCGGGCACGGCGGCAGGCCCAGGCCGCCGAACTCGTCGCCCCGCTCGAACGGTGCCGCCCAGAAGTGTGGCCCGTCCCCCACCGTGACGCTGCCCACCGCGTTGACCGCCACCAGCGCCGCCACCCGGTGCCCCTC
>CAXUBN010000072.1:0-9325 GCA_964249255.1 uncultured Acetobacteraceae bacterium
CCAGGACCTTCTTGTGACGGGCGTGCGTGGTGACGCCCCGCTTGACGCGTGCCATCTACTGGATGCTCCTCAAGCCAACCCGTAGGGGGCCCACTGCTTCACGGTCCGGCCGTCCATCTCGGTCAGCGTCTGGCTGCCGCGATTGGTCCGCTTCATCTTCTGCGGACGATTGATCAGCCCGTGCCGCTTGTTACCGGGGCCAGCCAGCACCTTGCCGGTTGCGGTGATCTTGAACCGCTTCTTGACCGACGACTTGGTCTTCATCTTGGGCATTTCGATACTCCTGACGTAAGCCACCCTGCCCCGGCCGCTGAAACCGGGGCCGACCCACCATCGGGTCATGCGATATGGCCGTCGCGGCCGGGCATGCCCATTCCAGGCCCGGGCGCGCGAACAAGCGCGGATGTCTAGGCGCCTCGAGCGACCGTTTCAAGCGCCGGTCCGGCGAAACGCAAGCCGGCCGTCATGGATGGATCAGAACGCCTCCGATCAGGCCGGCGCCCACCGCGACCATGGCCAGCATGACCATGGTCGCCCGCAGGCCGTCCACCGTCGGCAGTCCCGATATCTGCCGTGCCATGCGGTCGAGCTTCTGCTCGATCCGGAGCAGGCGAGGGTCTGCAAGGACGGTCGCGTCACCCGGCGAGACCGGAAGGGCCTCGTCACCGGCCGTCGCCGTCGTCCGGCCGCGCCCCGCGCGTTGCCGGAGCAGGCGCCGATGCTCGAGCGACATGTCCGGATCAGCCATTGCCGCAACCAACCGATGTGTCGTTCGCCCGACATCCCGCCGGCAGGCGCGAGATGGACTGGAGCCTCGATCCCACCATCCTGACGCGCGAACCTTACCGTCTGGTTGACGGTCCCGCCCCTCACGCATCGCCGGTCCGGCGCTGCGCCACCGTTCGCGTCGGCTGGATGGATCCGCGGCCGCGACCATCGTCATTCAGACTTTATCAATTCCTGCGCCGGATGATCCAGGCGGGCGATGACGTGATCTGGGGCCAGAGCCGGGATGTCCATGTTGACCTCGTCGGAGGATGCGCGGTCAGGCTCGCCGCACATGTCAGCCGGGTCATTCCGAATATCGTCGGTCCCGGACGCCCCCGTGGCGATGATCAACGACGTCGCACGGTCCCGCCTCGCATCCCTCATGGCCGGGATCATCCTGGTGCTGCTGGCGGTGTTCGGGGTTGCCGCGGCGCATGCGCAGCAGATCCGGTTCCAGAACTACGCCGATGCCCAGGGCCTTGGCGACCTTTCGGTGATGGCGCTGGCCCAAGGCCCCACCGGCCTGATCCTTGTCGCCACCGAGAACGGTCTTTACCGCTACGATAGCGTCAGCTTCACGCCGTTCGACCCGTCCTCCGGCCTGCCGTCCGGCCGCCGCATCGACGACGTGACCGTCGATGCCGCCGGCCGGACGCTGGTGGCGCTCGATGGCGACATCTACACGTCGATGGACGGCGAGCGCTTTGCCCGGATCCCGTCCGACCGAGCCCTGCCCATCGACGGCAGGCACCGCATGACAACGGTCGGTCACGACGTCATCGTGAGTTCCGGGCACGCTGTCCTGCGCGCGACCGCCACCCCGGGCACGGTCACCGCGTTCGCGCCCCTGTTTGACCGTGCCACACTGACCGCCACGCCGGCCCTGGCGCAGGCCAGCTTCGTCGCCACCGACGGGCACGCACTGCTCGTCGGTTGCGGCAGCGCCATCTGCCGCATCGACGGCCGGCGCGTCGAGCTCCTTGATCAGCGGGCTGGCCTTCCCCCCGATGCCTGGCAGGTGGCGATCGCGGGCCGCGACGGTACGACCTGGGCCAGGAGCCTCACGTGGCTGGCCTGGCGATCCCCCGGCGCCGCCACCTTCAGCACGGTCCCCATTCCGGGCAGCCACGGACGATACCGGACCCATCCGGACACGGTCGAGCTGGTGGAGGATCCGACCGGCCGGATCCTGACGCAGACCGATGATGGCCTACTGGTCAGGGCAGAACATGAGTGGCGGCTCTACCATCCGCAGGCCGACGGCCAGGTCGAGGGCACCATCCGGCCAGTGATGTTCGATCGCGAGGACCTGCTCTGGCTCGGTAGCCGCGGCGGTGGCGTCTTCCGAAGCCTCGGCTATGGATCCTGGGAGCACTGGAACATCCTGAACGGCCTGCCCAGCAACCTGGTCTGGGGCATGGTACGCGTGCCAGGACACCCACTCTGGGTCGTGACCGACGTCGGGACGGGACCCTTGGCCGGACAGGGCGGGTCATCGGGCATCCACGGCGCCAACTTCACGGCCGTGGCGAGCCGGCAGGGTCAGATGTGGTTCGCCCCCCTCGACGCCCCGCTGACCAGGATCGACCCGGCCACCGGCGCAACTGTTCGGATCGGGCAGCTGGGTTATGTCCGGACCACGCTGATCGATGAGGACGATCGCCTCTGGATCGGCGGCAACGACGGCCTGTATCGCGTCGACGACGCCGATGCGGCGACGCCTTCGGCAGCACAACTGGAAAAGGGCGTCCCTCGACAGGGTATCTTCCGGATCGTGTCGGATCCGTCGGGCGACGTCTGGGTGCTCGGCGAGGCGGCGATCTATCATCGTCACCGGTCCGGAACCTGGGAGCGCCTATCATCCGATCAGCTGCCTCACAGGCCTCGATCGATGATGTTCCGGGGCGGGGACGAGATCTGGGTGGGAACGTCCTCCGATGGCGTGCTCCGCTTCCGCCTCCATGATGGGCTCACCCCCCTACCCGCGATCACCGCTCCCACCATCGCCTCGAACAGCACCCTGTTCACCAAGCGCGACAGCCGCGGCTGGCTGTGGATCGGCACCGACCGAGGCATCGACATGTTCGACGGCAGCACCTGGCACCGCTTCGAGAAGAACAGCGGGCCGAGCTCCAACGACATGGACGAGTCAGCTGTCTATGAGGATGGGGACGGCTCGATGTGGTTCGGCAGCGGCCGGGGCCTGTCGCATCTGTTGGATCCGGCGCACCTGCGTCCCGAACCGACCCTGCACCCGGTCGTCACCCGCGTCGTGCTGGGCAGGCGGGCACTCGATGTCCGGCCAACGCTCCACGTCGGATGGAGCCGCGAGCCGTTGATCGTGGACTTCGCGGCGCTTGATTTCAGCCACGAGCGCACGGTCCAGTTCCGTTACAGGCTGATCGGCGTCGATGCGGACTGGAACACGACCCCGGATCACGAGGTGCGCTACGCCGGCCTGCCCGCCGGCAAGCTGGTGTTCCAGGTCAGCGCGTTCGACCCCGTGCATGGCAACGTGTCGGACCCGACCGGCTTCGTCATCAAGATCCGGGCACCCTGGTGGCAGCGATGGTGGTTCCATGCATTGGAAGGGCTGGCCGCGCTCGCCGTCGTCGCCGGTGCCTGGCAGCTCAGGGTCCGACTGCTCCTGCGCGGCCAGCGGCGGCTGGAGCAGATGGTGCGCGACCGAACCCGGGAGATCGAGGAGGCCCGCCACGAACTGCTCCTGCAGGCGACCTCGGACGGCCTGACCGGCCTGGCCAACCGCCGCGCCATCATGGCGCATCTCCAAGCGGCCATGGACGACGCGCGGCACCGGGGTGGCAGCCTTGCCGTGCTCCTGATCGACATCGACCATTTCAAGAGGATCAACGACACGCTGGGACACCTCACCGGCGATGCGGTGCTGCAGCAGCTCAGCCGGCGCATGCGGGACTCGCTCGATGCCGCGGAGGCGGCCGGACGCTACGGCGGCGAGGAGTTCCTTCTCGTGATGCCAGATCCACTGGGACACGCGGTCGCCCGCGTCGGACAGCTGCGACGGCAGCTCACGGAAGACCGCTTCGACCTCGGCGGGACGCCCGGGCCTGTCACCATCAGCGGCGGCCTGGCCTGGCTCAAGCCCGATGACGGCGTCCTGACGTTGCTGGCACGCGCCGATGCGGCCCTCTACAGGGCCAAGCGCGGGGGCCGAAACAGGATCGTGGTCGCGTCGGACGACGATCCCGATGCGGGCGCGCCAATCGGGGTGGCGGCGGGCTGCATGAACGAGGCCGCCGCGGTCCCCGCGAACATGGGTTGAAACCTGTCCTCTACGCCCGCCGCGCCCGTTTGCCGCGCTTCTCCCGCGCCGCCACCTGCGACGGGGCACTGGTGCCGCCCCGTGCGCGGTCCAAGACGAACCGTGCGTAATCGTCCATGTCGCCCTCGAACGGCGTCACCGTGGTGTCGGCGGCGAGCCACAGCCGGTCGGCGACCAGCTCCATCAGCGAACGGTCGTGCGTGATCAGGATCACCGCGCCCTCGTAATCGTTCAGCGCATCGAGCAGCGCGCGCCGGCTGTCGATGTCGAGGTGGTTGGTCGGCTCGTCCAGGATCAGGAGGTGGGGTGCCGCCATCGCCACCAGGTTCAGCAGCAGCCTGGCGCGCTCGCCGCCCGAAAGCGCCTCCACGGTGGTGTTCTGCTTGTCGAACCCGATGCCGAACTGCGCCAGCCGCGAGCGCTGCGACTGGTCGCTATCGGCGGGCCTGGTGCGGCGCATGATGTCGAGCGGGGTTTCCGCGGGATCCAGCGCCTCGATCTGGTGCTGATGGAACCAGCCGACCTCCATGCGCCCGCTGCGCGTCATCCGTCCCGAACGGACGTCAAGGGCGCCGGCCGCCAGCTTGGCGAAGGTCGACTTGCCGGCCCCGTTGACGCCCAGCAGCCCGATGCGGTCGTCGACGTCGAGGCGGAGGTCCAGCCCCTGCAGCACCGCCGGTCCGTTGCCGTAGCCGACCGCGACCTGCTCCAGCCGCAGCAACGGCGGCGGAAGCGGCCGCGGCGGCGAGGGCAGCAGGAACGGCGACACCCGTTCCTCGATCGCGGTCGGGATCGGCTCCAGCCGCGCCAGCCGCTTCATCCGGCTCTGCGCCTGCGCCGCCTTGCTGGCCTTGGCCCGGAACCGATCCACGAACGATTGCAGGTGCGCGCGCTCGGCCTCCTGCCGGGCCCGCTGCGCGCCCTGCAGCCGGAGCCGCTCGGCGCGCTGCCGCTCGAAGCTGTCGTAGCCACCGGCGTAGAGCTCCAGCCGGCGCTCGGTCAGGTGCAGGATATGGTCGACGGAATTGTTCAGCAGCTCGCGATCATGGCTGATGATCAACGCCGAGTGCGGGTAGCGCGCCAGCCTCGCCTCCAGCCACAGCGCGCCCTCGAGGTCGAGGTAGTTGGTGGGCTCGTCCAGCAGCAGCAGGTCGGGCGCTGCGAACAGCGCCGCCGCCAGCGCCACCCGCATGCGCCAGCCGCCCGAGAACTCGGTCATCGGCCGGTCGAGGTCGGCAGCGGAGAAGCCCAGTCCGCTCAGGATCTCGGCCGCCCGCGCCGGCGCGGTGTCGGCATCGATCTCGGCCAGCCGCGACCAGATCTCGCCCATCTGCTCGGGCTCGGCGTCGTCCAGCGAGCTCAGCAGGGCGGCCCGCTCGATGTCGGCGGCCAGGATGGTCTCAAGCAGGCTGACATCCGTTGCCGGATGCTCCTGATCGACCGTCGCCACCCGTGCCGACTTCGGCAGGGCGACCTGGCCGGAGTCCGGCTGGAGCTCGCCCTTGATCAGCCGGAACAGCGTCGACTTGCCGGCGCCGTTGCGGCCCACCAGCCCCACCTTGGACGGGTTGGGCAGCGTCACCGAGGCACGGTCAAAGAAGCGGCGGCCCCACGCGTTCAGCACCAGGGTGTCGATCTGCAGCATCGGCGCGGTTATTCTCCCGGAGGCGGGCCGCTTCTACGGCAACGATGCGGCGAAGAACATCACGGCGGCGGCCCGTCATCCGGCAAAAGTTCGCCCGGCGCGAAGTTGAACGCCACGGAGATGCGCGGCCGCCGCCCCGCATAGGGCGTCACCGAGTGGATCAGCCAAGCCGGGAACAGCACCATCGTGCCGGCGCGCGGCGTCACCGACTGCCCGCCTCCCTCGCCGGCACAGGCCTCGATCGCGCAGCGCAGCCCGGGTGCCACCATGACAGGCAGGATGCCGCGCGGATCCGCGAGTTCCAGTAGGCCGCCCACTGCCGGATCGGCGTCGGCATCGCCATCATCGATCCAGTAGATGCCGGACCAGTAGGCGCCGCCATGGGCGTGCGGCCGATTGGCGTCGCCGGCGCGGTTCACGTTGGCCCAGGCGGCGACACGCCAGTTGATCCGGGCCGGCGCCAGCCCGTCGTCAGCCCTCCCATCGCCGTGCCGCATCCCCGTCATCTCGTCCACCAGCTGCCGGGCCGCATCGAGCAGCGCTAGGCCGGCCTGGCCGCACCAGGACTGGAACCCGGCCGAATGCCAGCCGCCCTGGTTGCTGACCACCACGCCGCGCTCGACCTGCTCGCGGCGCAGCACGACGGCGGCCAGCTCCGTGTTCAGGGCATCGCCGTCAAGGAGGCGGGCCGCGATCAACGGTGTCGGGAATAGCCCGCGTGCGGCGACGGAGCCGGGTTCAAAGGCATCAAGCGGGTCGGTCATCGGCGTCGAGCTTGCCCCATCCATACCCATCATGTCCTTCTCGATTGACAGCACCGGGACGGCGGCTACCGTCCCGGGCCATGCAGCCCGATGCCCTCGACCGGCAGCTCATCGAGTTGCTGACCGCCAACGCGCGGCTGCCCGCCGCAGCGCTCGGCCGCCGGCTTGGCCTCTCGCGCACCACGGTGCAAAGCCGGATCGAACGGCTGGAGCGCAACGGTGCCATCCTGGGCTACACCGTGCGCGCCGCCGCGAACGGCCACCCGCAGGTCCGGGCGCACGTGCTGATCACGCTGGCGCCGAAGCGGACCGCCTCGGTCGAGACCGTGCTGCGCCGTATCGACCAGATCCGCGAGCTGTACGCGGTGAGCGGCCCGGTCGACCTGGTGGCGGTGGTGGGCGGCGCCTCCACGGACGAGCTGGACCGCGTCATCGACCAGATCGGGGCGCTGGACGGCGTGGTGCGTACCAACTCCATGATCCTGCTATCGACGCGGATCGCCCGATAACGGACACCGAACGCATGACGACCGATCAAGGCCTGATCGACCCCGACATCCTGCGCGCCCGCTTCTCGGACGCGTTGTCGGACATGTATCGCCGCGAGGTGCCGCTCTACGGCACCCTGCTGGAGCTGGTGGCCGCGCTCGGCGGCGGCGATGATGGCGACGGCAGGGATGGGCGCCTGCGGATCGAGCGGCACGGCGCCATCCGGGTCGGAACGCCGGCCGAGCTGGCCGGTATCCGCAGGCTGTTCGCGGTCATGGGACTGCACCCGGTCGGCCACTACGATCTGGCCGCGGCCGGCGTCCCGGTGCACTCGACCGCGTTCCGCCCGATCGCGCCGGCGGCGCTGGCGGCGAGCCCGTTCCGCATCTTCACCTCGCTGCTGCGGTTGGAGCTGATCGCCGATCCGGCGCTGCGGGACGAGGCCGCCGCCCTCCTGTCGTGCCGGCGCATCTTCGCCGAGCCCCTGCTGGCGCTCCTGGCGCGGTGCGAGGCCGAGGGCGGCCTGCCGGCGGAGGACGCCGACGCCTTCATCGCCGAGGCGCTGGCGGTGTTCCGCTGGCACGGCGAGGCCGCGGTCGATGCCGATACCCATCGCCGCTTCCGTCTGGCGCATCCGCTGGTCGCCGACGTGGTCTGCTTCCGCAACCCGCACATCAACCACCTCACGCCGCGCACGACCGTTATCGATGCGGTGCACGATGCGATGCATGCGCGCGGCATGAACCCCAAGCCCGGCATCGAGGGGCCGCCGCGTCGCCATGTGCCGATCCTGCTGCGGCAGACCAGCTTCCTCGCCTTGGGCGAGGCGATACGGTTCACGAACGGCGTGTCGGGCACCCACACCGCCCGCTTCGGCGAGGTCGAGCAGCGCGGCGCCGCCCTGACCCCTCGCGGACGGGCACTCTACGATCGGCTGCTGGCACGGATGGATGCGGCGATCGCCGGCGGCACCCCGCGGACCGAGGCGGTGGCCGTGTTCGACGCGTTCCCGGACGATCTGGACGCCTTGCGATCGGACGATCTGGCGTTCTTTCGGCCCGGCACGCGCGAGCCGATCCTGTACGAGGACTTCCTGCCGGTCAGCGCGGCCGGCATCTTCCGCTCCAACCTGGGAACGACCGATGCCGGGGCGCCGCTGGCCACCGCCAGCCGCACCGCGTTCGAAACGGCTCTCGGCGCTCCAGTGCACGACGAGATGGCGCTCTATGCCAGGGAAGCGGGCGCCTAGAACCCTGTAAGGGTCGGAGTGTGCCGGAATGAGGATACCACACCCGCACGGCACATCCGGCGTACGCCATCCCGAATTGGAACGGAGCAGCTTATCGGCCATGAGCCGCCCGAGCGCAGCCAGACGCCTCGGATCGCCGGCACGGCATTGCCATGCGAGCTCTGAGACCACGCCCGACTACCCTGCGAGGCAGCCAGCCAGCCGCACAAGGATCGCGGCCGTGGCACCCCAAACGTCGTGCTCCGGATGCGGCCAGGACCAGGTGCCGGCCCGTGGCCCGTCGGTGATGCGTCGCGGCGCGCCAGGATCCAGCAGCATGACGAGCGGAAGCCCGAAGATGGCCGCCACCTCGTCAGCCGAGGCCCGCCATGTGGCGTGCGGTGGCAGCAGCGCCACGATCGGCACGATGGTGAACCCGCCCGCGATCGTCGGTTGGTCCGGCAGCCGGCCTGCGACCTCGACCAGCGACGGGTCGAGCCCGATCTCCTCATCCGCCTCGCGCAACGCGGTGGCCACAGCATCGTCATCCCCCGGGTCGGCCCGACCGCCGGGAAAACTGACCTGTCCGGCGTGGTGGCGCAGCAGCGCCGAGCGCCGGGTCAGCAACACGAACGGTTCCGGCGCCAGGACGATCGGCACCAGCACCGCGGCGTCGCCGGGCCGGCGGGCCCCCGTCGGCCACAACGAGGGTCGTGCCGGCGGCAGATGGGTCAGCCGGCCACGCAGCCAATCCGGCGTCCACCCACCCCCTGCTGGAAGTCCGGGCGGGCCTGGCGGCTGCGGCGGCGTGGGTGGTGCCATCGGCTCGCATACCGCCTGATCGGCGTCGCGTCACCCGCGTGTTCTACTCCAAATGACTGACGGCGCCGCCATAGAGTACCGGGCCGGTCGGTAGACCCGTGGGCGAACCACCCTTCGGCTCCAGGCTGACCAGGATCTGTCCGCCACCGGCCGGGATCGTGCCGGCGGCCAAGCGTACGCCACCGGCCGGCAGCACGCCGAGCGGGCGCGGCACGGCAACGCCGGCGGGCAGCGACCACAGCTCCAGGTCGCGTCCGGCTGGCACCGCATCCGGCAAGATCGGCCGCACCGACAACGCGCCGCCCGGC
>CAXUBN010000073.1:0-9263 GCA_964249255.1 uncultured Acetobacteraceae bacterium
GCTCGGCGTCGGCCAACACCAGAACCAGCTCCTCGTCCGGTTCCACGCCGATCCGCCGCCGCGCCACCTCGCGTTCGGGCATCCGCGTCTCGATGCCGAGCCCGCCGGCAAAGCAGGTGCGCGCACGGAACGCCGCGTTCCATTCCGGCTGCGCCAGCGCCGCGTGGAACGGGGCCAGCAGGGCGGCGGCGCCATCATAGGCCGCCCGGTGGCCGGGATCGCCGCGGTCGCCGTGCTGCAGCACCGCCACGTGCGGCACGCTGCAGATCCGCGCCAGCTGCGCGATCTCGGCCGACACGTCGCAGATCATCAGCGCCGGGTCGGCGACGTCGAACCAGCCGACCAGCGTGGCCATCGCTCGGCGGATCGCGGGCCAACCCAGCGGCGCGCAGTGCAGCGTGGACGGGGTGGGCAGGCGGTCCATCGTCGTCGCCTCGTCGCCGCGCGGCTCAAACAGCGAGGGGATCGCGACCACCGTGGCGTTGGAGGGCAGCGGCGGGAGCGCGTCGCCGCGGGCACAGAACACGACAAGCGGCCGGTCGCACGGCAGCGCGTGCGCGATCGCAGCACAGCGCTCGGCGTGACCGCGGCCCTGATGGTGGACGAAGTAGCCGAACGGCCGCCTCACGCCGCCGCAGCCTCCTGCCGTCGTTCCGGGTGAAGGGCGACCGCCTGCGGCCGCAGCGACGCGTAGAGCGAGACCGAGCGGGCGGCATAGGCGGCCCAATCGAAGCGACCGGCGCCGCGAAGGGCCGCCCGCGACAGACGGCGATGGAATGCCGGATCCGACAGCACCGCCAAGCAGGCCGCACCGACCTGCGCCTCGTCGCGCGGATCGACCAGCAGGCCATGCCCGATCGTGCGGACGATCTCCGCCGAGCCGCCGTTGCGGGTCGCCACCACCGGCACGGCGGCGGCGGCGGCCTCGATCAGCGTCAGCCCGAACGGCTCGTGCAGGGCCGGGTTCACGAACACCCCGCCCCGCGCCGCCCGCCGATACAGTGCGGCGACGTCGGCCGAATCGTGCCGCGGCGGCAGCGCTACCCGGCCGCGCAGGGCGGGCGCCGCGCACAGGCGCTCCAGCTCGGCGATCACCGCCCGTTCCTCCGCCGAGGCGTGCACGCCGTCATGCTGGCCGGACAGGATGACGAGGTTGGCCCGCTCAACCAGCGCCGGCGTCGCCGCATAGGCCCGCACCAGCGCGGCCAGGTTCTTCTTCCGCACTGGGCGGGCGATCGCGAGCACGATCGGCCGGCCCACGTCGCGCAGCCCGCCGGCCAGCAGGGCGTTTGATGGGTCGCCCGGACCGACCCCGTCGTCCGGCTGCCCGCGGCGCGGTACGCCGGGCGGAATGCGGTGCGTGCGCGCCACGGTGTCGGCCACGCCGTAGGCCCCGAGCTGACGGTCGGCCTCGTCGTGCGAGGACACGATGATGGCGTCGGCGGCGGCGATCGCACGTTGCTCGGCCGCGATGCGCCCATCGAGCCCGGCATCATGCGTGACGCCATCCGGCCACTCGCTCGCGCACTGGACGCGCTTGTCGATGCCAAGCGCGTGCGGGGTGTAGACGACCGGGATGCCGAAGCGCGCGCGGGCCGCCAGCGCCACCGCGGCCGCATCCGCGAAGTGGGCATGGATCACGTCGGGCCGCCTGGGCAGCCCGGCCAGGTGCACGCAGAACGCGTCGGCGAAGGCGGGCAGGTCGGCGGCCAGGGCCTCCTTCTCCAGGTAGGCCCGGTTGGCGGTGGCGATGCGGTCCAGGGTGATCCGGTCGCCGAGCCGTTCAAGGGTAAGGGCGTGCTCGGAGCCGAGCCGCGGGTCGTCGAACAACCGGGTGACGATCGAGACCCGCGTCACCCCCGGGCAGGCCGCCTGGGCGACGGCCGCCTCCAGCACGTAGGCGATGTGGCCGCCGGTGTCGGCGGTGAGCCCAAACCTGATCGGGGGCGCCTTCATGCAACCGCCGAGCGCCAGATGGAGTATGAACAAGCCTTCCCCTGTCAGCGAGCGAGCCGTCAGCGGTCAAGGATAGGAAACGACCGCCGCGCGGGCAAGGAAGCCCCGGGGCGGGTCGTCGGTCCTAATGCGATGGCTTGGCCAGCCCCACCCTCACCATCGCATCGGGCGGCAGCGGCGTGGTGCCGGCGGGCGAGAAGGTCGGGAAGCGGCGAAGCTGCGGAGGCCTGAAGACCACGATCTCCATCACCGCGCCCACGACCACCATGGCGTCGAGCGGCACCGCGATCGGCCGGGCGCCGAACCGCGAGCCGAACCAGCCTCCGTAGCGCACCACCACGTCGACCTGCCCGTTCGCCTCGCGCACCAGCGATTGCACGCTGCCCAGCACGACGTGGCTTTCCGATGGCTCCTGCACCTCCTCGGACAGGAGGCTACTGACCCGCACGGGCTGCGGGAACCGCATCCCCGCCGACCGCGCCAGGTCGGTGCCGGGCGGCGGCGGCATGCCGCCCGGCGTATGGCCTTGCGCGAACGCCCCGCCCGTCATCAGCAGCAGGGCCAGGATGACCGGGCGCGGTCGCGGAACGCGCGCGGATGCACCATGTCCGGTTGATGGGTAACCATCCGCCCTGTGGCGGCGAATACCGGCCATCATGAAGGGATGGGCGCCATGGCGAGAACCGTGACACGATCGTATCGGCCGGCAGGCCGCCGGCTGCACCCCGGCGTGATCCGGATCATGCACTGGCTCAACGCCGCCGCCATGCTGGTGATGATCACCTCCGGCTGGGGCATCTACGACGACGACGTGATCATCAAGGGGCTGCATGTCCCACCTTTCCTGCGACTGGGCGATTGGGCCGCGCCGAGCCTGAACTGGCACTTCGCCGGCATGTGGTTGCTGGTGCTCAACGGGGTTGCCTATCTCGGCTATGGCCTTCTTACGGGCCGGCTGCGGGAGCGGCTGCTGCCGATCCGGCTGGGCGATCTCCTGCGCACGGTCAAGGACACCCTGCACCTCCGGATCGCGCATGAGGACATCACCACCTACAATGCCGTGCAGAAGGTGCTCTACATCGTGGCCATGCTGGCGGCCATCTCGCAGGTGGTGACCGGGCTCGCGATCTGGAAGCCGGTGCAGTTCTCCACCCTGGTCGCCCTACTGGGCGGGTTCCAGTCCGCGCGCATCGTTCATTTCGCCGGCATGAGCGTGCTTGTCGGCTTCCTGCTGGTGCACGTGGCGCTGTCCTTCCTGGTGCCCAGCACCCTGTGGGCGATGCTGACCGGCGGCCCCCGGCTGCGCCCGGAACGGCGGCCGGAGGAGCCGCTGCCGCCGCCGCTCGCGTCATGAGGTCGATCTTCCGACCCAGGGACGTCCCGTCCCCGACCATCCTGGACGACCACCGTCCGCTGATCCGCCAGATCGAGCGCCGCGGCGTCCTGCGCGGCATGCTGGGCAGCGGCCTGTCGCTGGGCGCGCTCAGCATGCTGACGGGCTGCGACGTGAAGCGGCCCGAGTCGGTGCAGGCGGCCCTGCTCGCCATCCGCTCGCTCAACGACGACGTGCAGGCCTGGATGTTCGACCCCACCAAGCTGGCGCCAACCTACCCGGCCTCGGCCGTGCTGCGGCCGCCCAAGTTCAACGCCTATTACGACGTCGACAAGGTCAGGCCGGTGGACGGCCGCACCTGGCGGCTGGAGTTGTCCGGGCTGATCGCCGACAAGCGGCCCTGGACCGTGGACGAGATCGCGCGCCTGCCGCAGCGGGAGATCATCATCCGCCACATCTGCGTCGAGGGCTGGAGCTATATCGGCCAATGGTCCGGCGTGCCGCTGCGCACGTTCCTTGAATGCATCGGCGCCGACCTCACGGCCCGATACGTCGCCTTCGCCACCGCGGACGATTATCCGAGCAGCATCGACATGGCGACCGCCCTGCACCCGCAAACGCTTCTGGCGATCGATTACGGTGGCGAAACCCTGGCCGACCCGTTCGGCTATCCGCTGCGCCTGCGCATGTCGACCAAGCTCGGCTACAAGAACCCGAAATGGATCACGTCGATGGCCGTGACCAACACCTATCCCGGTGGCTACTGGGAGACTCGGGGCTATTCCTGGTTCGGCGGCATCTGACCGACCGCGCCGGCCTGGGCAGGGCCGCCCGCGGCAGGATCGCTGCGGCCATGACCAGCAGCACAGCGCTGATCCCGGTGGCAGACGGACGATCCTGCCGCCGGCGGTGGGCGGCCCGGCCACATCCTTCGATACGCCCCACCCCGCCCTCACGATGCGAGAGGGCCCGCTGCGCTTCATCCATCGGATCAAACAATTCGGGACGATCGATATGACCTTGGGCAATCCCGCACCTTCGTGGCGGTCGCCGAGCGGCGGCAGGTGACGGCGCTGCCCTTCAACGAGACGGTACTGGGCGCGGTGGGTGGCGGTCGGGGCCGGCGATCTGGCCGCCGGTCCGGTCATTAACCGTCTGGCAATGATCGACCGCCAAGATGCCCGGTCTTACGCGAGGAGGTCCGCATGCGGCTGCGCTGGAGGCCCTACCGGTCGGCGGGCCGGGCGCACGGGCTGCCGATGGCGGCGCTGCTGGTCGCGGCCTTCATCGTTCTGGCCCTTATCGCCCGGCTCGCCTGCCTCGACCCCAACCACAACACCGTAGTCTGGCCGGCCAACGGGGTGCTGGCGGTGGCGCTGATGATCCTGCCGGGGCGGCTGTCGGCCCCGGTGGTCGCGACCTGCTTCCTGTTGAACGCCGCCCTCGACCTCGCCACCGGCTACACCGTGTTCGACTCGGTGTTCTATTCCTGCCTCAACGTCCTGGTCAGCGCCCTGGTGGCGATCCTTACGCGCAGCCTGTGCGGCGCCACCACCGACCTGTCCCGATTCCGCCGCCTGGCCACCTTCGGCACGATCGCGTTCGCGAGCGCCGCCCTTGAGGCGGCGCTGGGCGAGCTGGTCGAGCCCGGCGGGAACGTCGGGGTGCAGGTCCTGAACGACTGGCTGCAATGGACGCTGTGCGACGGCTTCGGCTTCCTGATCACGACGCCGGCCCTGCTGCTGTCGCTCGGCCGGGTGCCGGGGGCGTATCCATGTGATGCCGGGCGCGTCGAGCGCTGGCTGCTGCTGGCGGGTGCTGCGGCGCTCGCCGCCATGTCGTTCCGCCTGCCGCAGTCGCCGAGCTTCATGCTGATCTACCCGCTGCTGGTGCTCACCGCGTTCCGCGCCGGGGCACCCTGGGTGCTGGCCTCGATCCTGCTCACCTCCATCATCGCGGCCGGCCTCACCGCGCACGGCTACGGCCCGCTGGCCGACCATGCCGTGAGCGACCTGCTGCTGGGCCAGGGCATGCTGCAGCCCTTCCTGGTGTCGATCTTCCTGTGCGCGATCCCGACCAACAACGCGCTGGGCGAGAAGAACCGCATCGCGGATCGCCTGCTGCGCATGAAGGACGCGGTCGCCCACGCCGCGACCCATGACGGCCTCACCACGCTCGCCAACCGCGACCTGTTCCGCCGCAGGCTGGCCACCCTGCTGCCGACCAGCGCCGACTGCGCGGTGCTGTTCGTGGACCTCGACCGCTTCAAACAGGTCAACGATACCATGGGGCACGGCGCCGGCGACCAGCTGCTCCGCGCCTTCAGCACGCGCATGCTGGCGATCGCCGGCCCGGGGATGACGGTGGCGCGGTTCGGCGGCGACGAGTTCGCCATGCTGGCGCCATGCGGCCCGGGATGCGCGAGACCGGCGCGGGCGGAGCCGGAGGAGCTTTGCCGCGCGATCATCGAGGCGGCGCGGACACCGTTCCTGCTTGGCGACGGCCCGACCAAGGTCCCGGTCCAGGTCAGCGCCAGCATCGGCCTGGCGGTAGGGCCGGCACGGTCGTGCGATGCGGGCGAGCTGATGCGCCGGGCCGACATCGCCCTTTACGCCGCCAAGGCAGGCGGCCGGGACGGATACAGGACGTTCTGTGCGGAGCTCGACGGCGCGTCCCGCGACCGCGCTCGGCTCCAGCTCGACCTCGAGGCGGCGCTGGAGGCGTCCCCGGGAGCGGACGGCCAGCTCGGGCTGCTGTATCAGCTCAAGGTGGATGCGGACGGCAGGCCGCGCGGCGTCGAGGCCCTGCTGCGCTGGCAGCATCCGGTGCGCGGCCCGGTTCCGGTGAGCCAGTTCATCTCGGTCGCCGAGGAGACCGGCGTCATCGTCCGGCTGGGCGCCTGGGTGCTGCGCGAGGCGCTCCGCTTCGCCGCACGCTGGCCGGCGCTCGACGTGGCGGTGAACGTGTCGCCGGTGCAGCTACGCCATCCGCGGTTCGTCGAGGACACGCTGGCGGCGCTGCGCATGTCCGGGGTGCCGCCGGGCCGGGTGGAACTCGAGATCACCGAGACCGCGCTGATGGATGACCTCGACAGCATCAACGGCAAGCTGGCGACGCTGCGGGCGGCCGGGCTGCGCATCGCGCTGGACGATTTCGGCACCGGCTGCTCCTCGCTGCGCCACCTGCACCGCTGCAGCGTCGACCGGGTCAAGATCGACCAGTCCTTCGTGGCGGCGCTGGGCGACACCGCCGAGGCGGCGGCGATCATCCGCGCGGTGATCGAGCTCGGCCACGCCATGGGGCTGCAGGTCACCGCCGAGGGCGTCGAGACCGAAGCACAGCGACGCTTCCTGGTGGCGGCCGGCGCCAATGAGATGCAGGGGTACCTGTTCTCGCGGCCGGTTGCCGAGGCGGACATGCAGCCTGCACAGCCCGCACCGCGGCTGGAGGAGATCGCGGCATCCTGACGGCAAGGCCACGGGCCCTGCCCATGGACCAAGCCGGGCCAGTCGTCCGGAGCACGCCGCCGCGCGACGGGCCCAGACCCGGATCCGTCAGTGATGGCTGATCGGGGAACGCCAGGATACCGGGGCGATCATGGCATCGGGGCCCGTGGCGGCGACGTCCTGCTCCCCATCCGCCACCTCGCCGCCGACCAGGACGCTGGCGCGCCCGTCGATCAGCAGCGAAGCCCGTGCGAACCGGCCCGCGGTGACCTGCACCGCCGACCGTGCGCCCAGCCGCTCGACCTGCACGTCGCCGTCGCCGTTGATCGTCACCGTGCCGCGTCCGGCCTGGATGACGTCGATCCGGCACCCCAGCGGCAGCCCGGGCGGGACCCGCAGCCGCAGCGGCGCGTCGGACCCGCTGCGCAGGATCGCGCCGCAATCGTCGCGTCCCACCGTACGGGTCCGGTCGATGGCCTTGACCTGGAACGCCGCCGCCTTCAGCACGCCGCCCACCGACAAGGCCTGGTTCACCGTCGCCGAGCCGGCCTGGACGGTGTTGCCCGCGCCGTCGAGCGAGAAGTACTGCTGGCCCGCGGCGGTGGTGGCGCGGATCGCATAGGTCCAGCCGGCGCTGTTGGCAGCCTGTACCAGCACCGCGGTATCCCCGGTGCCGGTCTGCGCGGTGTAGACCGCGCCATACATCGTGGTGCCGAGGTTGATCACGCCCTCCTGCACGTCGATGCCCAGCTGGGATGCGCCGGTGTTCGGGTCGACCGAGTTGGCCACCATCTCGGTATCGGACAGGAAGCCAAGTCCGGTGTTGCCGGCGTCGATCAGGAGGCCGCTGCCGTCGCTGCCGGGGCCGCCCTGGCGAAGGGTGGCGTAGATGCAGTCGACCTCGCCCACCGTGGTCGCCGTCAGGTAGTTGGTCTTGGAGCAGTGCAGGTTGGCCCCGATCTGCGCCGTCTGCGGACCGTTGACGCCGCTGCCCGGGGAGGCGAGATCAACGGCGGTGGCCGAGAACGGCGCCCCGCCGTTGGCCGTGACGCCGACCGCGATCGGCACGTTGAGCTGGGTGGCGTCCTGCGCCGCGGCCTCCGACGACAGGCCGAGCGTGGTCAGAAACAGGCAGGTGATGGCAGGGTCGATCCTCACGCGACGGTGCTCCATTTTGGATAACGACGTATCGATCAACGTCTTGCCCTGTGCCAACCAGTTCCGCCACCACTACATCGACACAGGAGCATATCGTGAGCGCCCTATCGCCCCCGTTCAGCGTCGAGGCCGCGACAGCGAAGGTCCGGCTGGCCGAGGACAACTGGAACGGACGCGATCCGGCCCGCGTCTCGCTCGGCTACACGCCGGACAGCCGATGGCGCAACCGAGCCGAGTTCATCACCGGCCGCGACGGGATCGTCGCCTTTCTCAGCCGCAAATGGGTGCTGGAACTGGAATACCGGCTGATCAAGGAGCTATGGGCGACGGCGGGCGACCGCATCGCGGTCCGCTTCGCCTATGAATGGCACGATGCGGGGGGGCAATGGTTCCGCTCCTACGGCAACGAGAACTGGGCGTTCGACGGCGCCGGGCTGATGCGGGAGCGGCACGCCAGCATCAACGACCTGCCGATCGCCGAGGCCGACCGGCTGTTCCGCTGGCCGCAGGGCCGGCGGCCGGACGATCACCCGGGGCTCAGCGCGCTCGGGCTGTGACCGGGTCCGGCACCGGCGACGAACTCGCCATCGCCCCGGTCCAGAACGCCGCCTCCAGCCGGACCGTGGTGCGGAAGTCGCGCAGCAGCGTGGCGAACCGGGTCGTGCCGCCACGCGCCTCGGCCATGGCATTCAGCCGGACGATACCGTCCTCCGCCAGTCCGAGGTACTTGTCGCCGGAGTACATGGCGATCCAGGACCAGTACGGGTTGCCCTCGCGGCGCGTCGCCGGATCGGAGCCCAGCCTGACCCCCACCTCGGCATAGCCGACCAGGCAGGCGGCCAGCACCGCCATGAGGTCGAGCAGGTCGCCGGCCTGGGCGCGGTCGAGCATGAAGCCGGTGTAGGCCAGCAGCTCGATCGAGGCGGGCTCGGCCTGCAGCGCATCCTCGTCCAGCCCCCAGCCGCGGCAATAGCCGAGGTGCATGGCGAGCTCGGTGTCCAGCAGCCCCGACACCGTGGCGGCGGCGCTGCGCATGTCGTGCACGCTGTCGGCCTTGTAGACGGCGAGCGCGCAGACCCGCGCGTACTGCAGGAGGTACAGGTAGTCCTGCACCAGGAAGCGGCGGAAGTGCTCGGGCCGCAGCGTCCCGTCGGCGATGCCGCGCACGAAGGGATGGCCGACATACGCCTCCCACTCTGCCGCCGCACCCCGACGCAACTGTCCGAACAGCCCCGTGTCCAGGCTCGGTAGCCGGACCTCAAGCGCATCGCCCATGCTTCCCCCGCCCCTGCCGCAGCCCTACAGGATGCAACGCCCCATCCCCGCAAAGGCTCAACGAATGGTTTCCAAAGGCTCCGCCTTTGGTGGGG
>CAXUBN010000074.1:0-9238 GCA_964249255.1 uncultured Acetobacteraceae bacterium
GGCGCTGCTGGCGCAGACGGAGCCGGCCGACACGATCCTGATTGCCGACGACGGCTCCACCGACGGCAGCGACCTCCTGCTCCGGCGCGAATACGGCCTCCGGCCGGCGCCGGCGGGGGTGCCAGGTGGGATGCCCAGTGGGATGCCAGGTGGATTGATCGGGCCGGCCGGCAGCCGCCATCCGTCGCTGCGCTGGCTACGGCTGCCCGCCGGCGGCAAGGCGCGGGCGCTGAACGTGGCGGTGACGCTGGCCGACACCGAGCTGGTGCTGACGGTGGACGCCGACACGCTGCTGCAGCCGACGGCGCTGGCGGCGATGCGGCGCGCCTTCGCCGCCGACCCGGCGCTGGTGGCGGCCACCGGCGTGCTGACCCCGGTCTGCGCGCGCACCGCGTCCGGCCGGGTGCTGCAATGGTTCCAGTCCTACGAGTATGTCCGCAACTTCCTGTCGCGCTACGCCTGGGCGCGGAGCGGCGCCCTGCTGCTGATCTCGGGCGCGTTCGCCTGCTACCGGCGCGGACCGCTGCTGGCGGTGGGCGGCTTCGACCCCGACTGCCTGGTCGAGGACTACGAGCTCACGCACCGGCTGCGCGACCATGCGGTGCGGAGCGGGCTGGTGTGGCGCACGGACGTGGTCGGCGGCGCGCAGGGCCGGACGGACGCCCCGGCGACGGTGCACGCCTTCCTGCGGCAGCGGCGGCGCTGGTTCGGCGGCTTCCTGCAGACCCAGTACTGGTATCGGCACATGGTGGGCGACCGCGCCTATGGCCGGCTCGGCACGGCCATGCTGCCGGTCAAGGCGTTCGACACGCTGCAGCCGCTGTACGGCCTGACCGGCGTGGCGCTGCTGGGGGGCTTCCTCGTCACCGGCCGGTTTGCGGTGCTGGGCGCCGCGTTCGTCGCGATCGGCGCCAAGGTCGTTCTGGACCTCGCCTTCCACCTGTGGTCGCTGCGGCTCTACCGGCGCTGGCTGGGCACGCCGCATGCGCTGTCGCCGGTTCTCGCGGTGCTGGCCTCGGTGGTGGAGCCGTTCACCTTCCAGCTGCTGCGCCACCTGGGGGCGGCGCTCGGCTGGACCTCGCTGCTGCGGCGCACCCGGAGCTGGTAGGCGCGTCGGGGGCTTAGACGAGGTCGGTCCGGTAACCCGGCTCGGGTCGGGGCGCTAGCCGGGCACCAGGGCCGGCGCCGCCCCGGACGTCGCCCCGGACATCACCGTCCGCATCGCTCCCGGCACCGCGCGTCCGAGCGCGTCGAGCAGGTCGCCCGCCGCCTCGACCGTGGCGACGCCGCCGAACAGGTAGAAGTCGGGCCGCACCAGGATGGCCTCGCATCCGTGCTCGTCCAGGAACGCCTCGTAGCGGCCGTCCAGATCCGTCGTACCCGGCGCGGCCAGGTCGATCGTCCGGATGCGGAGCGCCTCCATCAGCCGGGCCCGCTCGCCCCGCAGCGGCGGCAGCGGCCCGCGGTGGATCAGCACGAAGCCCGGCCCGGTCAGCTCGTCCAGCCAGCCGTCCTGTCCGGCGTGACGGACCCGGCCAGGCGGGCTGAGCAGGCCGGCGACCGCGGTGGGCGCGACGGCGGCATCGCGCTGCAGGAGGCCGTCGACGAGGTGCGGAAAGGCGGGCGGCGGGGGGTGGCGGCCGTCGAGGAAGGCCTGGTCGCGTCGGGCCGCCGCCGCCGGATCGGGCTGGCAGATCAGGCGCCCGAGATACATCGACATGTCGATGATCGTGCCGACATGCGGCCGGCGCTCGGGCTGATAGCTGTCCAGCAGCGCGTCGTCGGCACGGCCGTCCAGCACCAGGTCGAGCTTCCAGGCCAGGTTCCAGACGTCGCGCAGGCCCGAGCACATGCCCTGGCCCATGAAGGGCGGCATCACGTGCGCCGCGTCGCCGGCGACGAGGAGCCTGCCCTGCCGCCAGGTGTCGGCCAGCAGGGACCGGAAGGTGTAGATCCTGTGCCGCACCATGGTGGCCTGATCCGGGCGCACCCAGGGCGCCAGCAGCCGCCACGCGGCCGCCTCGCCCTCCAGGTCGGCCACCGTCTCGTGCGGCAGCCGCATGAACTCCCAGCGGCGGAAGTAGCGGCCGTCGCGGACGCCGCCCGGCACGATGGTGGTCGGGCGCGCGGGGTTGCACCATTGCGCGGCCGCGGGGATGTCCAGCACCACGCCCGGGTTAGGCAGGATGTCGACGATCAGCCAGTCGGCCTCGAAGCCCCGGTCCTCCTGCTCCGAGCGCATGGCGCGGCGGACGATCGAGTTGGCGCCGTCGGCACCGACAACGTAGCGCCCGCGGACGGTGCGGACGGCGCCGTCACCGGCCCGCCGCAGGGTGACGGCGGCGTGATCCGGACCGTCCGTCACCTCCACCGCCTCCCATCCGGTGTTGATCTGCACCGTCGGCTGGGACCGCGCGGCCTCGTCCAGCATGCCCTCCAGCGTCGGCTGGTGCACGAAGTGGACGGCGGGTCCCCCGGACACGGACTCCGCCGACCAGTCGATCATCAGCAGCTCGCGCCAGTCGGCGTTCATCCAGCGGTAGGGCGGCGCCGGGTGGGAAACCCTGGGCAGCTCGTCCGCCATGCCGATGGCGCCCAGCATGCGATACATCTCGTGGTCGATGCAGACCGCGCGGGGCAGCGCGTATCGCTGCTCCCAGCGCTCGAACACCGCCACGCTCCGGTTCTGGCGTCCCAGCGCGATGGCGAGCGCCTCGCCGACCGGGCCGTAGCCGATCTGGACGACGTCGTGGATCGTGTCGGACATCGGCAGGACACCCTCGCCGCCCGGGCGGCGCACCGGCGCCTCCGGGGATGGTTCCGCGGGATCGACCCGGCTTCCGGCCCGCGTGTCGGGCGACGGATGCCCGCAGCCGCCGGACCCTGCGACGCTCCGGGCGACATCGTCAAGTTGGGCGATCGGGACCAGGGAATGCGGATGCGGTGACCGCCGGGCCCGCTGGACCGGCGGCCCCGGCGCCGATACCGTCGGCGATACCGGACCACGTCGATCCCGGTCCGGTGACCGGATCGGGCATCCTCGCGGGCGGCGCGTGCCGCCGGGATCGGCCAGCCGAGGGGCCTGACACGGATGATCGACCCGTTCCGTTCCGCCTCGGTCCGCGCGATCGCGATCTCGGCGCTCGTGTTCTACGCCCCGGTGCTGATCGCCTCCGTGCTCCGCGAGGCGACCTGGGGCCGCAACTACCCCGGCATCCTGTTCCACCTCGCCCTGTTCCTGATGGTGTCCAGGCTCGCGGCGCCCGACTGGGCCAGGGCGGCGGGCTATGGCTGGCTGGTGCTCGACGTGATGGCCGGGGTGCTGACGCTCGACGGGCTTCCCTACGCGATCTACGAGCACATCCGGCTCGGCGGCCACGTGTTCGGGGGGATCTGGATCGCGACGGCGTCGCTGTCCGGGTCGCGTGCGGTGCGGATCGTGGGCGTCGTCACGGGTCTCTACCTGTCGGGCTTCAGCTTCCTGTCGCCCTTCCTGTCCCCGCGGGCGCTTGGCCCAGCCGGGTTCCTGTTGCTGATCTGGCTGGCGATCATCGCCTGGCAGAACGGCAGCGCGCGGACCGCCACGGCCTCCAATGGGCTCACCGGATCATCGGCACGCCGCCGGTGACCGGGATCAGCGCGCCGCTCATGTAGCTGCCGGCGTCGGAGGCGAGCAGCACATAGGCGCCGGCCAGTTCGGCCGGCTGGCCGGCGCGGGCGAACGGGACGGCCTTGCCGAGCGCCTCGATCTGCTCCGGGTCCTTGGCGATCGGCTGGATCGGGGTCCAGACCGGGCCGGGGGCGACGCAGTTCACCCGGATGCCCTTGGCGACGAGGAGGTTCGACAGCCCGATCGTGAGCGAGGCGATGGCCCCCTTGGTGGCGGCATAGACCAGCATCGACTTGGCGGCGGTCTTGGCCTGCACGCTGGTGCTGTTCACGATCGACGAGCTCGGCCTCATGTGCGGCACCGCGGCCTGGGCCAGATGCACCATGGCGAACACGTTGGTGCGGAACGCGCTGTCGAGCTGGTCGGCGGTGACGTCGGACAGGTCCTCGTTGGTGGTCTGCTCGGCCGCGTTGTTGACCAGGATGTCGAGCCGGCCGAGCTCGGCCACCGTGCGCTCCACCAGGGTGCGGCAGTGCGCCGCGTCCCGGATGTCGCCCGGCAGCAGCAGGGCGCGGCGGCCGGCGCGCTCGATCCAGCGCGCGGTGTCGTCGGCGTCGGACTGCTCGACCGGCAGGTAGGACAACGCGACGTCGGCGCCCTCGCGGGCGTAGGCGATCGCCACCGCGCGGCCGATGCCGGAGTCGCCGCCGGTGATCAGCGCCACCCGGCCGGCGAGCAGGCCCTTCCCGACATAGCTGTCCTCGCCATGGTCCGGCGTCGGGGTCATGCGGGAGGTGAGGCCGGGTGCCGGCTTCTGCTGGTCGCCGGGGAAGGGTTGCGCGCTGGCGCGGGGGTCGTTGGCCATGTCGGGCGTGTTCCATCATGCGGTCAGGCGGTCAACACGACGACGCGACGCCGTGTTGCGCGGCTGAGCCGTTCGTGATGCGGCGACGGCCGGACGGCCCCACTCAACCCCTCATTCCGACGGCGCGGGGCGCGGGGCCGATCGTCGGGACGCGGATCAGGCCGGCTCGGGCTCGCGCAGGCCCAGCATCTCGATCACCCCGTCGGTCCACACCACCGTGGCGAACTCGTCCGACAGATCGCTCAGCGCGGCCGCATGGACGGCGGCGGCGGGCCGCACCTCCCCGGCCAGGCCCCCGCGGTCGAACGCGGCGGTGGCATCCTCGACCACGAGGGTCGCGAAGCCGAGGTTGCCGGCCATGCGGACCGTTGTCGATACGCAATGGTTGGTCGTCAGCCCGACGACGACCAGCGTGTCGCACCCCGCGGCGCGCAGGTCGCGCTCCAGGCTCGTTCCGATGAAGGCGCTGTTGACCTCCTTCCGGTAGATCGGCTCCCCGGCGGCGGGCATCGCCTCGGGCTTGGCCTGGTGCCCGGGCGTCCCATGGCGGAAGCTGCCCGACGGAGAGCGGGACGAATGGTGGACGTGGCGAATTGGCCGGCCGGTCCGGCGCCACGCGGCCAGGAGCCGCGCGACGTTGTTCTCGGCGTCCGGGTTGTTGCGAGGACCCCAGCACGGGTCGAGGAAGCCCTGCTGTACGTCGACCACGATCAGGGCGGCGCTGGCGGGAAGCATGGGCTCGGTCCTCCACCGCCGGCATGGCGTGTCTCGATCAGGATATCTCGGCGGGTTCTGGCGGAAAGGACGGTGATCCCTCAAAAAACGCCATGGCGCATCGGATCGGCCTTCATCTCCATCCCGGTCACCAGCTGCTCGACCTGGCCGGGCCGCTCGATGCGTTCCAGGCGGCCAACGCCGCCGCGGGGCGGCAGCTCTACGATCTGCGGATCGTCTCCAGGGTCGGCGGGCCGATCGTCGGCAACGGCGGTGCCACGGTCGTCACCGCGTGCGCGGTCGGGGTCGCCGTCGACACGCTGCTGGTGGTCGGCGGCGCGATCCGGGTCATGCTGGGCGCTGCCGAGGTCGACGCGGTCCGGCGCCTCGCCTTGGGTGCGGTCCGGATCGCGAGCGTCTGCACCGGCGCGTTCCCGCTGGCCGAGGCCGGGCTGCTGGACGGCCGCCGGGCGACGACGCATTGGGCGTGCGCGCGCGAGCTGCAGGCACGCTACCCGGCGGTGCGGGTCGAGGCGGACCGCATCTTCGTCGCGGACGGACCCGTCTGGACGTCGGCGGGCATCACCGCCGGGATCGACCTCGCCCTGGCGCTGATCGAGGCGGACCACGGCATCGCGCTGGCCCGTGCCGTGGCCCGGGAGCTGGTCGTCTATCACCGGCGGCCGGGCGGCCAGTCGCAGTTCTCCGCGCTGTCGCTGCTGGAACCGGTATCGGACCGGATCCGGATGGCGCTCGCCCACGCCCGCGAGCACCTGTCGGAGCCGTTGCCGCTCGAGCGCCTCGCCGACGCGGCCAGGCTCAGCACCCGCCAGTTCGGGCGCCTGTTCCGTCGGGAAACCGGGGAAACGCCTGCCAGGGCGGTCGAGCGGCTCCGGGTCGAGGCAGCCCATCGACGCCTGCAGGATGGGTCGGAGCCGGTGGAGCAGATCGCGCGCGCGGTCGGGTTCAACGACCCGGAGCGGATGAGGCGCGCGTTCGTGGCGCGTTATGGACAGCCGCCACAGGCGATGCGCCGGGTGGGTCGTTCGGGCTAGGCGCAGGGAACGTCGCAGCCGCAGGGCGAACGCGATGGGATCCTGCGGACAACGTCCGAGGCCTGATCGACGGTTCGATCCCGCACGGCGAGGGCGCGGATGGCGCCGTCAGGCGGCCCGGGCCAGGCTGAACTCGGACCAGGCGGAGGACAGCGCCCGCACCAGGTGCTCGATGTCGGCCTCGTCGTGCAGCGGGGTCGGCGTGATGCGCAGGCGCTCGCCGCCGCGCGGCACGGTCGGGTAGTTGATCGGCTGCACGTAGACGCCGTGGCCTGACAACAGCCGCTCGGAGATGGCGCGGCAGCGGACCGGGTCGCCGACCGGCACCGGCACGATGTGGCTCAGGTTGCGGAGGTGCGGCACGCCCTCCTCGTCCAGGCGGCGGCGCACGGCCGCGACCCGGGTGGCGTGCAGCGTCCGCTCGGCGGTGCTGGACCGCAGGTGCCGCACGCTGGCCAGCGCCGCGGCGGCCACGGCGGGCGGCAGGGCGGAAGAGAAGATGAAGCCCGACGCGAAGGAGCGCACGAAGTCGCACAGCGCCGCCGAGCCGGCGATGTAGCCGCCGACCACGCCGTAGCCCTTGGCCAGCGTGCCCTCGATCACGGTCAGCCGGTGCGCCACGCCGTCGCGGTCGGAGATGCCGCCGCCCTGTTGTCCGTACAGCCCGACGCCGTGCACCTCGTCGAGGTAGGTCATGGCGCCGTGACGCTCGGCCACGTCGCACAGCGCCGCGATCGGCGCGATGTCGCCATCCATCGAGTACACGCTCTCGAAGGCGACGATCTTCGGGGCGCCGGCGGGCAGCGCCGCCAGCACGCGGTCGAGGTCGGCCGGGTCGTTGTGGCGGAACACGTGCTTGGGTGCGCGGCTATGGCGCATGCCCTCGATCATGGAGGCGTGGTTGGCGGCGTCCGACAGCACCATGCAGCCGGGCATGCGCGCCGCCAGCGTGCCGATCGTGGCCCAGTTCGACATGTAGCCGGAGGTGAACAGCAGCGCCGCCTCCTTGCCGTGCAGGGCGGCCAGCTCGCGCTCCAGCTCCACGTGCAGCGGGCTGGTGCCGGAGATGTTGCGGGTGCCGCCGGCGCCGGCGCCGTAGCGGGCGGTGGCGTCGCGCATGGCGTCCAGCACCGCCGGGTGCTGGCCCATGCCGAGGTAGTCGTTGGAGCACCACACCGTCACCTCGCGGCCCAGGCCGCGGTGGAACGCACGGGGGAACCGGCCGACGTAGCGCTCCAGCTCGGCGAACACGCGGTAGTTGCCCTCCCGCCGGAGCCCGTCGAGCTGCTCGCGGAAGAAGGTCTCGTACCACATGGAGGAGGGCTCCCGATCAGCTCCGAAGTCGCCACGCACGGCGTGACGCTACCGGTCGATATGGCGCCGATGGCCCCTCGATGCACGCCCCGATCGCGGATCGGGGCGGCGTCAGTAGATCGGCATGCCGCCATGCACCGGATACAGGCCGCCGGTGGTGTAGCTGGCCTCGTCGGAGGCGAGGTGCACGTAGATCGGCGCCAGCTCGGCCGGCTGCGCGGGCCGGCCCATCGGCGACTGGCTGCCGAAGGTCTTCTGGCTCCCGGCGTCCATGCCGGACACGATGAACGGGGTCCAGACCGGGCCGGGCAGCACCGCGTTCACCCGGATCCCCTTGTCCACCAGCATCTGCGCCAGTCCCAGCGTGAAGTTGGCGATCGCCCCCTTGGTGGCCGAGTAGGCCAGCAGGGTCGGCATCGGGTGCTTGGCGTTCACCGAGGAGGTGTTGATGATCACGCCGCCCGGCGGGAGGTGCGGCACCGCGGCCTTGGTGATGTAGAACATCGCGCTGACGTTGACGGCGAAGTGGTGGTCCCATTCCGCCTCGCTGATCTCGTCCAGCGACTCCCGGGTCTTCTGGAACGCGGCGTTGTTCACCAGCACGTCGAGCCGGCCGAGGCGCTCCACCGTCTTCGCTACCAGCGCGCGGCTGTGCTCGACCGTGGCGATGTCGCCCGGCAGCAGCAGCGCCTCGCGGCCGGCGTCCCGCACCCAGTGCGCGGTGGC
The DNA here is from genome assembly GCA_964249255.1 of uncultured Acetobacteraceae bacterium. Classification (GTDB taxonomy): domain Bacteria; phylum Pseudomonadota; class Alphaproteobacteria; order Acetobacterales; family Acetobacteraceae; genus Lichenicola. The sequence continues at coordinate 8,285 of CAXUBN010000074.1, forward strand.
CTCGGCGTCGGCGCTTTCCGACTGCAGGTAGGAGATCGCCACGTGGGCGCCCTCGCGGGCATAGGCGATGGCGACGGCGCGGCCGATCCCCGAATCCCCGCCCGTGACCAGCGCCACCCGGCCCTCGAGCCTGGCCGACCCGCGATAGGTCGTCTCGCCGTGATCGGGCTCGGGCTGCATCTGCGCCGAGGAGCCCGGGAAGGACTGGGACTGCGCCTTGAAGGGCGGCTTCGGGTAGAGGTCGCGCGGATCGGTGGGCATGGCGTGCTCCGGTTCGGTTGGGGGCCGAACGGGCGCCGTGCGGTGCGGTTCGGTGGGACGGTCGGCGCACGCGGTCGTGTGAAGCCCAGGGGCGCCGCCCCTGGACCCCGCCAAAGGCCGAGCCTTTGAGAACCATTTTAAAGATCGGGGTCTGGGGCCGTCACGCGACAGCGTGCCCCGCACGACGGCCCCAGCGGGGTCCAGGGGCAGCGCCCCTGGGCCTTCACGGCGCCTGCAGCGGCACCGTCGAGATGGCGTTGTAGGGGCTGCCGCCGGTGGAGAGCGCCCGGGTGGACCAGGCCATGTAGATCAGCACGCCCTTGTCGCGGTCCAGGATGCGCGACACCCGCAGCTCCTTGAACAGGAACGAGGTGCGGGTGTCGAACACCACCTCGTTGGCGGGCAGGCCGTCCGGCAGAGTCACCGGGCCGGTGGCCCGGCAGGCCAGCGAGAAGCGCGACGGGTCGGTGGCCAGGCCGAGCGAGCCCTTCACGCCGCCGGTCTCGGCATGGGACAGGTAGCAGGACACGCCGGCGACGCGGGGATCGTCGTAGCGGTCCACCACCACCTGGTCGTTGCGGCCCAGCAGCCGGAAGGTGGTGCTGACCGCGCCGACGCGGGTGCCGTCCGCCCAGGCCGGTGTGACCGGGGCGGGCCATGCCGCGCCGACGCAGACCATCGCCGCTGCCGCCG
>CAXUBN010000075.1:0-9129 GCA_964249255.1 uncultured Acetobacteraceae bacterium
TGCCTAGCAGCCGACGGCGGGGCATTCACTGGCGCGGAGGAGCCGCTGCTGGCCCCGCAGGCCCATGCCGTGGCGGCGCAGGCCCTGGCGGCGCTGCAGGAGGCGGTGCGTCCGCCGCCGCCGTCCGCCGAGCTGCGCCTGCTGCGCTCCGGCGGTCCCCCGATCGAGGACCTGGTGCGCGACGAGCTGCGCGGCCAGCTCAAGCTGTGGCTCGACGCCCACCTGCCGCCGATGGTCGAGCGGCTGGTGCGCCAGGAGATCGAGCGGCTGGTGCGCCCGACCTAGCGAGCGTCGGCCTGACCCCCGGTCCGACATCCGGCTCCATGAGCCGGAGCGGACGGAACCCGCCCTAGATCTTGAGCTCGATGACGACGCCGACGGATGGGACGCCGTTGGTGTCGACGACGTGGAGCTGGTAGTAGCCGGGCGGCAGGATGGTGGCGCTTGGCGGGATCACCGCCGTGACCGTTGGGCCAACCTGGGTGAACGCCACCGCCACGCGCCGCTGATCGGTGTTGTGGCTGTGGGTTTCTGCGGCCAGGCTCACGAGCGACACGGAGGCGATCCGGTCGGGGTGGTCCAGGGTCAGCCCGACCGGCCTGCCGTAGGAAGGAACCGCGGACAACGCGATGATCGACGGCCGTTGTGACCACACGACCGAGTTGCCCTGGCGCGCGAAGAGGTAGGGCGGAAAGTAGATCTGCCCGTTGAAGTTGTCGACCGGCCCGGGGACGCCGCCGCCGGCGTTCAGGACCGAGCCGTCGGGAAGCAGGATGGCGGTCGAGTGATAGACGCGGATGGCCGACGCGGACGCCGTCTGCGTCCAGTTTCCGGTCAGCGGGTCCCAGATCTCGCCGGGGTAGACCGCGTCGGCGCCACCGTTGTTGCCGGTCTGCGTGCCACCGAGGACGAGGACCTTGCCGGTGGGCAGGGTCACCGCCGTCGACCAGCTCCGGGCGTAGTGCATCGGTGAGACCGGGACGACGATCGGGGACGGGCCGTTGATGTCGATCGCCGTTGCCTGGTTCGAGCTGGGCGCGGTCTCGTTGTTGTTGCGGTTGCCGCCGCCAGCGAGGAGGATCTTGCCCTCGTCATACATGGCGGACGTGGCGCTGGCGCCGACGCCGGTGGTCGTGAGCTGACCGAGGATGCGGAGCGATCCGGCGGACGGATTGATCGACCACATCACGTTGTGGGAGATCCCGAAGACCGAGCCGTCGAGGGCGACGTAGGTCTTTGGGTACCACCACCGGTTGTCCTGCGCGCCGAACGCCTGCGCGCTGCTGGCGCCGCTCAGTTGCGACCATCCCGTGGTGGCGTTGTAGATCTCCGGTGTCGTGGAGATGGAGCTGTTGTCGGTCGGCGTCATGTAGGCGTTGATGACATAGGGAACCGCGCCGCCGACGGTGAGGATCCGGTTGTCGGGAAGGCGGACGATCGAGGCGTACCAGCGCGGGAAGGCCAGCGGGGTGGTGGTGATGGGGGAGTAGGTGTGGCTGTTCTCGTCCCAGGCGGCCGAGGTCGTGGCGCTGTTGCCGCCGTTGACGAAGAGCTGCCCGTTGAGGAACAGCTTGGAGGCACCGCAGAAGCTGTTGATCGAAGTTTGGTTCTGCGTCACGACGTGAGCCGTCTGCGCCAGCCCTTAGCTCGGATCCCAATCGTCGAAGGCCTCCGAGTTCTGCTGCGACACGCCGACCGGGGTGCCGAAGGTCAGCACGTGGCCGTTGGGAAGGACGCTGGCGTGGATGGCGACGACCGGCCAGGCGGCGAGGCTGGTCCACATGCCGACGGTGTCGGCGTTCGGCGCGGGCGTGATCGAGCCGACGAGCGTGCTGGGCAGGGGGGTGTAGACGCTGCCCTTCTGCGAGCTGAACGCGGGCGCGCTGCCGGCCTTGCCGGCTGACGTCGACCAGGCCGGGATGATCGACAGGACCTTGGTCTCGCTGACGCCCTCTCCAGGAACCGGGCCGGCGCCTGCCATGACCTGATCATGGAGGGCGACCGTCGTCGTCAAGCTCAGGGCGCAAACGGTCGCCACCCTCTTGGTTCGGCAGAGCATCGATCATCCCCATTCGTGCCTGGCCTGAAGCACAGCAGACAAAACATATTATTTTTTAGACCAGGCACGCTTTTACGAACCAGTGCCGAGCGCGGCAAATCACGCTGCCGTGCTGCCGCGAAAACCGCGTGTTATTACTTGCAGGTTGCCGATGAACATTGGCGACACGCTTTGATCGTGATTTGCCCGTGATAATAGAAAGGCACGCCGGATGAGCGAGGCGACGACTTGCTCGTTCGAAGGGGGAGGTCGGGTCCCGCGCCGGCGCTGACCGACTCGGCGTCGTGCTTGGGAGGCGGTCCGGCTGATGTGTCGACGTGGCCGTCATCGCCCACGGCCTGATCCGCCTGCCGACGCTGCCGGCGGCACGCCGGCGGGGTCCGCTCCGGACCGGCGAACGGGCACGTCGGACCGCCGCATTGCATGGTCTCGAGCGGGCTCCTGCCCGGTCTGCCGCCGGCGCGCAGATGCCTGCATTCCCGCCGTTTGATCGCGGCAAGCGATGCTTTAGCATTACCGGATGCTGGACAAGAACTTCAGGCCGGACGACGCCGAGGGCCGCCTATACGCGCTGTGGGAGGGCTACGGCGCCTTCGCGGCGCGCCCGGACGGCGATGCGGCGCCGTTCACCATCATGATCCCGCCGCCCAACGTCACCGGCACGCTCCATGTCGGCCATGCCCTGACCATGACGCTGCAGGACGTGCTGATCCGCTGGCGCCGCATGCAGGGCCGCGATGCGCTGTGGCAGCCCGGCACCGACCATGCCGGCATCGCCACCCAGCTGGTGGTCGAGCGGCAGCTCGACGCGGAGGGCGTGCGCCGCGCCGACCTCGGCCGCGACGCCTTCGTCGAGCGGGTCTGGAACTGGAAGGCGCAGTCCGGCGGCGGCATCACGGCGCAGCTGCGCCGGCTGGGCGTGTCGCTCGACTGGGCGCGCGAGCGCTTCACCATGGACGAGGGCCTGTCCGCCGCGGTGCGCGAAACCTTCGTCACCCTGCACCGGCAGGGGCTGATCGTCCGGGCGAAGCGGCTGGTGAACTGGGACCCGTCCCACCGCACCGCGATCTCCGACCTCGAGGTCGAGAACCGTGAGCTGCGTGGCCACCTGTGGCACATCCGCTACCCGCTGGCGGACGGCGGCGGGGAGGGCATCGTGGTCGCCACCACGCGGCCGGAAACCATGCTGGGCGACGTCGCGGTGGCGGTGAACCCCGATGACGCGCGCTATGCCGCCCTGGTCGGCCGCTCCGTCATGCTGCCGCTGACCGGCCGGCGCATCCCGATCGTCGCCGACAGCTACTCCGATCCGGAGAAGGGCACGGGTGCGGTCAAGATCACGCCCGCGCACGATTTCAACGACTTCGCGGTGGGCGAACGGCACGGCCTTGCCATGCCGCAGGTCCTGGATGCCAACGCCCGCGTCGCGCTGGACGAGATCGAGGCGGAGCTCGCCGCCGTGCCGGGCTTGGCCGATCCGGCCTTCGTGCGCGGTCTGGCCGGGCAGACGCGCGAGGCGGCGCGCGCCGCGATCGTCGCCGAGCTGGAGCGCCTTGGCCTGCTGGAGCGGGTCGAGCCGCATGTGCATCAGGTGCCGCACGCCGAGCGCAGCGGCGCCGTGGTCGAGCCGCGGCTGACCACGCAATGGTACTGCGACGCGAAGCACCTGGCCGGCCCGGCGATCCGCGCGGTCGAGGAGGGCCGCGTGCGCTTCGTGCCGCGGCAATGGGAGAACACGTTCCACGCCTGGATGCGCGACATCCAGCCCTGGTGCATCAGCCGCCAGCTCTGGTGGGGCCACCGCATCCCGGCCTGGTATGGACCGGACGGCCACGTCTTCGTCGCCCATGACGATGCCGAAGCGGCGGAAGCGGCGCATCGGCACTACGGCGACGCCATGGCGCTGGTGCAGGACGAGGACGTGCTCGACACCTGGTTCTCGTCGGCGCTGTGGCCGTTCTCCACCCTGGGCTGGCCGGACGACGGCCCCCGCACCCGGCACGAGCTCGCCCGCTACTACCCGGGCGACGTGCTGGTCACCGGGCACGACATCATCTTCTTCTGGGTGGCGCGGATGATGATGATGGGGCTGCACCTGCTGGACGAGGTGCCGTTCCGCGACGTGGTCATCCACGGGCTGGTGCGCGACGAGCGCGGCCAGAAGATGTCCAAGAGCAAGGGCAACGGTCTCGATCCGCTGGAGCTGCTGGACAGCCACGGCGCCGACGCGCTGCGCTTCACCATCTGCGCGCTGACCGGGCAGGGCCGGGACGTGAGGCTGGGGGCGAAGCGGGTGGAGGAGTACCGCTCCTTCGTCACCAAGCTGTGGAACGCCGCCCGCTTCTGCGAGATGAACGCCGTGCGCCCGGTTGTGGGCTTCGATCCGGCCGCGGTGCAGGGGCGGCTCGCGCGCTGGATCCTGGACGAGGCGGCGCAGGCGGCGGCGGCGGCCACCGCGGCGCTGGACGCGTTCCGGTTCGATGACTATGCGGCGGTGCTCTACCGCTTCACCTGGAACCGCTACTGCGACTGGTTCCTGGAGTTCGCCAAGCCGGTATTCGGCGCGGGCGACGGATTGGGGCAAGCGGGGGAGGTGGCCGAGCTGCGTGCCGCGGCGGCCCACGTGCTGGGCGTCGTGCTGCGGCTGATGCATCCGGTGATGCCGTTCGTCACCGAGGTGTTGTGGGGCGAGTTCGGCTTCGGGCCGGAGGGCAGCCTGATCGCAGCACCCTGGCCGGCGGACGTTCGGCTCGACGGGGCAGGGGACACCGCGGACGAGCTGGACTGGATCATCCGCTTCATCGGCGAGGTCCGCGCCGTGCGGGTGGCGATGAACGTGCCGCCGGTCCGGATGGTGCCGCTGCTGCTGCACGGCGCCGGCCCCGCCACGCGCGACCGCGCCGGGCGTTGGGCGGAGGCGATCGGCCGCATGGCACGGATCTCCGACGTCACCGTGCTGGACGGCCCGCTACCGCCGGACGCGCTGGCGGGTGCCGCGCAGGCGGTGGTGGACGAGGCGACGCTGATCCTGCCATTGGCCGGCATCATCGACCTTGACGCCGAGCGCGCCCGCCTCGGCCGCGATCGGAACCGCGCCGTGGACGAGGCGGGCAAGGTGGAGCGGAAGCTCGCCAACGCCGACTTCGTGGCACGCGCCAAGCCGGAGGTGGTGGCGGAGAACCGGGAGCGCCTGCTGGCGCACCGGCAGGAGGCCGAGCGGCTCGACGCGGCGCTGCGGCGCCTCGGTTGAACGAGAAACGGGAACACATGACACGAAGCTGGGACAAGACCGCGCTGCCGTCGCGCCACGTCACCGAGGGGCCGGGGCGGGCCCCGCACCGCTCCTACTACCATGCGATGGGGCTCACCGAGGAGCAGATCCATCGCCCGCTGGTGGGCGTCGCCACCTGCTGGAACGAGGCCGCGCCCTGCAACATCGCCCTGTCGCGCCAGGCGCAGTCGGTGAAGCGCGGCGTGGACGAGGCAGGCGGCACGCCTCGCGAGTTCACCACCATCACGGTGACCGACGGCATCGCCATGGGCCACCAGGGCATGAAGTCGTCCCTGGTCTCGCGCGACGCGATCGCCGACACCGTCGAGCTCACCATGCGCGGCCACAGCTACGACGCGCTGGTTGGGCTCGCCGGCTGCGACAAGTCGCTGCCCGGCATGATGATGGCCATGCTGCGGCTCAACGTGCCGTCGGTGTTCATGTACGGCGGCTCGATCCTGCCGGGCCGGTTCAAGGGCCGCGACGTCACCGTGGTGGACGTGTTCGAGGCGGTGGGGCAGCACGCCGCCGGCAACATGTCGGACGAGGACCTGCACGAGCTCGAGTGCGCCGCCTGTCCGTCCGCGGGCGCCTGCGGCGGCCAATTCACCGCCAACACCATGGCCACCGTCAGCGAGGCGATCGGGCTGGCCTTACCGGGCTCGGCCGGGGCCCCGGCGCCGTACGAGGAGCGTGACCGCTTCGCCATCGAGAGTGGTCGGGCGGTGATGGCGCTGCTGGAGCATCGCCTGCGGCCCCGCGACATCGTCACCATGCGGTCGCTGGAGAACGCCGCCGTGGTGGTGGGCGCCACCGGCGGCTCCACCAACGCGGCCCTGCACCTGCCGGCGATCGCGCACGAGATCGGGCTGCGCTTCACGCTCGATGACGTCGCCGCGATCATGCGCCGCACGCCCTACATCGCCGACCTGAAGCCCGGCGGGAAGTACGTCGCGCTGGACGTGCACCGCGTCGGCGGCATCCCGGTGATCCTGCGCGCGCTGCTGGACGGCGGGCTGCTGCACGGCGACTGCATGACCGTCACCGGCCGCACCCTGGCCGAGAACCTGGAGGGCGTCGTGGTGCCCCGCGACCAGGACGTGATCTACAGCGTGGCCGAGCCGCTCTCGCCCACCGGCGGCGTGGTCGGGCTGAAGGGCAACCTGGCGCCGGACGGGGCCATCGTGAAGGTGGCGGGCATGAAGCACCGCCGCTTCGAGGGCGCAGCACTCTGCTTCGATCGCGAGGAGGACGCCTTCGCCGCCGTGCAGGCGCGCGCCTACAAGGCGGGCGACGTCTTCGTCATCCGCTACGAGGGTCCCAAGGGTGGTCCCGGCATGCGCGAGATGCTGTCCACCACCGGCGCCATCTATGGGCAGGGCATGGGCGAGGCGGTGGCGCTGATCACCGACGGCCGCTTCTCGGGCGGCACCCGCGGCTTCTGCGTCGGCCATGTCGGCCCGGAAGCGGCCGAGGGTGGCCCGATCGCCCTGCTGCGCAACGGCGACCGCATCACCATCGATGCCGACGCCGGCACCATCGACGTGGCGCTGGGCGAGGCGGAGCTGGCCACGCGCCGCGCCGCCTGGACGCCGCGCCGGACCGACTACAACAGCGGCGCCATCTGGAAATTCGCGCAGCTGGTCGGACCGGCGCACCTGGGTGCGGTGACGCACCCGGGCGGGGCGGCGGAAACGCACGTCTACGCGGACATCTAGGAAGGCCAAGGCTCTGCCCTGGACCCGCCAAGGGCCGCGGGCCCTTGGACCCCGTTTTCTAGGATCGGTTTCCAAAGGCTCCGCCTTCGGCGGGGTCCAGGGGCCGGGCCCCTGGCCTTGTGGTTCCGGTCGGATCACGGCGCCATCAAACGGTCATGTCGTCCGGTGTCGGCGTCTGGCGTAATCCGGCCGCCGGTCCCGCATCACTCCTGGGAAGACCCGTCATGATCCCGTCCTGCAGCCGACGCGCCTTCCTGTCGCTGTCCGTCGGCGCCAGCCTCGCCGCCGGCGGCCTGCTGCCCGCCCGCGCGGCGCCGCAGCCGCACGAGGCATTCTCGTTCCTGTTCGTCACCGACACCCACCTGCAGCCGGAGCTCAACGCCGCCGGCGGCTGCCACCAGTGCTTCGCCCGGGCGCGCACGAGTGGCGCCGACTTCGCCATCCAGGGCGGCGACCACATCTTCGACGCGCTGGGCGTCGGCCAGGGCCGCGCCGACGGGCTGATCGGGCTCTACACCCGCACCGAGCAGGACCTCGGCATGGTGGTGCGCCACACGATCGGCAACCACGACTGCCTTGGCGTCTACAGCAAGAGCGGGGTGGCGCCGACCGATCCGCTGTATGGCAAGAAGTTCTTCGAGGATCATTTCGGCCGGCTCTACTACGCGTTCGACCATCGCCGCGTGCACTTCGTGGTGCTGGACTCGATCGGCATCACCGCCGACCGCGACTACGAGGGCCGCGTCGACGCCGAGCAGATCAGCTGGCTGTCGCACGACCTCGGGGCGCTGCCGGCCGGCACGCCGATCGTGGTGGTGAGCCACATCCCGCTGGCGACCGGCTTCGAAAGCTACGCGCCGCCGTTCGGGCCGCCGTCCGCGCATCACAAGGACACCGTCGCCAACGCCTGGGAGGTGATCGACCTGTTCGCCGGCCACAACGTGCTGGGCGTGCTGCAGGGCCACACCCACATCAACGAGACGGTGTGGTGGCACGGCGTGCCGTTCATCACCGGCGGCGCGGTGAGCGGCAACTGGTGGCATGGGACCCGCCTCGGCACCCCGGAGGGGTACACCGTGGTCACGGTGGCGAACAACCGGCTCGCCACGCGCTACGAGACCTACGGCTTCCGCAGCGTCGACCCGCACAACACCTGACCGGTGCCATCGCCGCGCCGGCGGCCGGCGTGGCCACCGGACGCGACGGCGGCTACTTCCGCGGCGTCAGGATGGCGTCGAGAAAGGCCGGCGTGCCGGCGACGCGCTCCAGGTGCGGGTAGCGAAGCCCGCCCGCGTAGTCGACATGGACGCTGCGGTAGTGCCGGTCCGCCTTGATCAGGATGTCGAGCGGTCCCTTGTCCTTGAGCGTCCGCTTCAGCTCGGCGATGTCGAACGACACGCCGTTCACCGCCACGATCTGCGTGCCGGTGATGATCCCGGCCTTGAACGCCGGGCTGCCCCAGATCACGCTCCGCACGGTGCCGTCGTTCTTGAGGCCGACGCCCAGCGAGAACGACAGCTCGGTGTAGTGCCGGATCGTCTCGCTGCTCTTCAGGAACGGCGTTTCGGTGTCGGTATACACCAGCCGGTAGCCGCCGCGGGTGATGCCGTCGAGCGGTGCCTGCGGCCCGGTGGCGTAGAGCCGCTGGTTGAGGAATCCTGCCCAGTCGAACGGCGCCACCGCGTTCAGCGCGGCCGCGATGTCGGCGAAGGTGTAGGTCTTGGTGACGTAGCTGCCGTCGTTCATGCCAAAGAAGGCGTGCGCGAAGTCGTCCAGGGACTTCTTGCCGCCGGTCAGGCTGCGCAGCCTGGTATCGACGTCGAGCCATACCAGCGCGCCCTCGTCGTAGTAGTCCTCCGAGCGCTGCCAGGACCGGTACGGGATCGGCCGCCGCGTCGCGATGATCGGGTCGTTGGTGGTATCCTCGAGGTCGCGCCAAGTTCTGCCGACGCCGGTGCTGTAGACGGCGGCCATCAACGCCATCTGGTCCAGCCCGTTCTGGCGGCTCCACAGGCCGGAGCGCGTGGCCAGCACCTTGCCCCAGTACTGGGTCTGGCCCTCGTACACCCAGAGCAGGGTGT
>CAXUBN010000076.1:0-9129 GCA_964249255.1 uncultured Acetobacteraceae bacterium
GGCCAGGCGCGATCGGCTTCGCGGCGCTGCGCGGCGGCGAGGTGGTCGGTGAGCACGCGCTGAGCTTCACCGCCGGCACCGAGCAGATCGCGCTCAGCCACCGCGCCTTCGACCGCTGCGTGTTCGCCGCGGGCGCCTTGCGCGCGGCGCGCTGGGCGCAGCGCCGCCCCCCCGGTCTCTACGGCATGGAGGACGTGCTGGACCTGCGCTAGACCGCCGCCCCGTCCTGCCGATCCCTGGCCGGCCGCGGTTCTTGACCCTGCCTGCCGTTTCGGTCACATCCCGCTGCTCCGCGCGGTGATCTCCGTCCAGCGGCGGGAGTTTTCCGGCGCGCCTGGCGCCGCACGAGGGGCAGCATGCGCAACAAGGGCGACTTCCTGTTCACGTCGGAATCGGTGTCCGAGGGTCATCCCGACAAGGTGGCGGACCGCCTCAGCGACACCGTGCTGGACTGCTTCCTGGCGGCCGATCCCGAGGCACGCGTCGCCTGCGAAACGCTCGTGACCACCAACCGCATCGTGCTGGCCGGCGAGGTGCGCGGCCCCGCCTCGGTGACCCAAGAGCATCTGGTCGAGGCCGTCCGCGGCGCCGTGCGCGACATCGGCTACGACCAGTCCGGCTTCTCCTGGAAGAACGCGGAGGTGCAGTACTACCTGCACGCGCAGTCGGCCGACATCGCGGTGGGCGTGGACAGCGCCGGCAACAAGGACGAGGGCGCCGGCGACCAGGGCATCATGTTCGGCCACGCCACCCGCGAGACCGACACGCTGATGCCAGCACCCATCCACTACGCGCATGCCATCCTCGCCCGCATGAACGCGCTGCGGAAGTCCGGCGATCCGCGCGGCCGCGGCCTGCAGCCGGACGCCAAGAGCCAGGTCACGCTGCGCTACGTGGACGGCCGGCCGGTCGGCGCCACCAGCGTGGTGATCTCGACCCAGCACGACGAGGGCGTGAGCCAGGCCGACATCCGGGCACAGCTCCGCCACGTGGTGACGGAGGTGCTGCCGGCCGGCTGGGAGGTCCCCGAACGCGAGTTCTACGTCAACCCGACCGGCATCTTCGTGATCGGCGGCCCGGACGGCGATTGCGGGCTGACCGGGCGCAAGATCATCGTCGACACCTATGGCGGCGCCGCCCCGCACGGCGGGGGCGCGTTCTCGGGCAAGGACCCGACCAAGGTGGACCGGTCCGCCGCCTATGCCTGCCGGTACCTCGCCAAGAACATCGTTGCCGCCGGCCTCGCCGACCGGTGCACGCTGCAGATCTCCTACGCGATCGGCGTGGCACACCCGCTGTCGGTGTATGTTGACCTCGACAACTCGGGCCACGACGTGGACGAGGACCGGCTCGGCGGCGTGCTGCGCGAGGTGATGGACCTGACCCCGCGCGGCATCCGCCGGCACCTGCGGCTGAACCGGCCGATCTACGGCGTGACCGCCGCCTATGGCCATTTCGGCCGCACGCCGGATCTGGACACCGATACCTTTACCTGGGAGCGGACCGACCTGGTCGACACGCTGCGGCAGGCGTTCAACCGCTAGCCGTGCCTGCCGGCCCTGGCCTCAAGCCGCCGCCGGACCGGCTCTACGGGCGGCAGCGTGGCCATCCACTAAGACCGCGCCAGCGGCGTCTGCTTGACCTGACCCTGCCGCGGCTGCGCCTCGCCGATCCGGCCGATCCGGCGGCGGGCTTCGGCGTCCGGCCGGAGGTGCTGTGGCTCGAGGTCGGCTTCGGCGGCGGCGAGCACGCGCTGGCGCAGAACGCCGCTCATCCCGGGGTCGGCCTGATCGCCTGCGAGGTGTTCGAGAACGGGCTCTGCTCGCTGCTGTCGCGGCTGTTGCCGGAGGGCGACGAGGCCACGACGCCGCTGCCGCCGGGCCTGCGACTGTGGGACGACGACGCGCGCACCCTGCTGCGGCAACTGCCGGACGGCTGCCTGGACCGGCTGTTCCTGTTATTCCCCGATCCCTGGCCCAAGGCGCGCCACGCCAAGCGGCGCTTTGTGCACCCGCAGGTGATCCCCCTGCTGGCGCGCGTGCTGAGGCCGGGTGCCGTGTGGCGGGTCGCCACGGACGATCCGACCTACCAGGACTGGGTGGGCGCGGTGATGGGCGCGCAGGACCTGTTCGAGGCGCCGCCGCCGGCAGCGGAGCGGCCGGACGGGTGGCCGCCCACGCGCTACGAGGCGAAGGCGCTCGCGGCGGGGCGGCGGCCGCTGTACTGGTCGTTCATCAGGACGTGAAGGCCAGGGGCGCCGCCCCTGGACCCCGCTGGGGCCGTGGGCCCCAGACCCCGACTCTGAGAAAGGGTTCCAAGGGCAACGCCCCTAGCCGTCTCCCGTTACTTCGCAAACGGGAGGCGACGATGCTGACACGGGTGGCGATCTACGAGGGTGCGATCACCGGCGGGAGCGAGGACGCGTTCCACGCCGACGTCGAGGCGCGGCTGCTGCCGATCTGGCACAGCTTCCCCGAGGTGCTGGCGGTGCGCGTGCACCGGGTGACGAGCGCCGATCCGGGCGCGATCCCGATCGTCATGACGCTGGAGATGGACTTCGCCGATCAGGCGGCCCTCGACCGGTCCTTAAGCTCCGACGTCAAGACCAGGTCCCACGCGCTCACGCTGGAGGTGCTGAGGCCGTTCTCGGGCCGCTTCTTCCACTACGTGGCCGAGGTGTCCTGATCCGGCTCAGCCGCCGGCCAGCGCCTCGGCCTGCTGCACCGCGACCTCCTCGCTCACCTTCACCCACAGGGCGGCGGCATCGAGCTGATCGGCGGCGCGCAGCTCGGCCGCGCGCTTCAGCGCCCAGGCGCGGGCGTTGCGGCCGTGCTTGTTGATCATCAGCCGGGCCGCCTGGCGATAGCTCATGCGCGGGCGGCGCGCGGCGGCCAGGCTGAGGTCGGCGGCGCTGGCCGCGGTGGTCGTCGTCATGGTCGTCATGGTCACTCCGCGTCGTCTGTCTCGATCAGGAAGACGGCGAACTCGTCCTGCTCGTCCTCGCTGATGTCTCCGTCCGCCAGGGCCTCGTCGAAGCCGGCCTGGTAGTGCGCGGCCTCCTCGTCGCTCGCGTCCCGCACCGCGAGCGGGGTCTGCCCGTCCCACAACGGCGTGCCGTCCCGGGTGAACTCCTGCAGCGCCTCGGTCACGTTGCCGGTGCGAGCCTCCTCCTGGGCGAGCTCGAGCGAGCCCTCCGGGAACACCACGACCGGCTCCGCGCCGACATCGATCACATATAGGGGCATGGGGATCGCACCTTCCATGGCGACCGGCGGGACGAGACTGCGTGGACGCGCGGGGACGGCGGCGGACCGCCTCATCCAGCTAGGCTGGCGCTGCTTAGCAGCAACGGCAGCAGCAAAAAAGGCAGTTCCGCGTCCGGCATCGCACCGGGCGCGGTTTTCACGCGGCCGCCTGCCCCCCGACCCGGCGTCGGCGCGTCCATCCGGACATGATGGCCGACGCCGCGATCGCGACCGCGAGGTTCAGCAGCAGCGCCAGCAGGGCGGTCGAGACCGTGATCGCGGCCCCGCCCAGGTGCAGCGCGTGGATGGGCTTCAGCCCGTCCGCCGCCACCATCCCGGTGCCGCCGGCCATGCCGACCGCCCAGCCTGCCAGCAGGCCGGTCGCCTCGAGGCCCAGCGGCAGCAGCCCCAGCACCAGCGCCGGCAGCGTTTGCAGGATCCAGATGCCACCCAGCAGCTGCAGGTCGATCGCGAAGGCCGGGCTCAGCAGCAGGATGCAGCCAAGCGCCGCGAGCTTGACCAGCAGGCCGCTCACCTGGGCAGCGCGTGCATCGCCACCCGCCGCGGCGCGGCGCGGCAGCAGGTTGCGGGTGATGAGGTTGGCGGCGCCGACCGCCATCACCGCCGCCGGCACCAGCGCGCCCACCGTGATCGCGGCGAAGGCGAAGCCCGCGAACCAGCCGGGGAAGATCCGCAGGAACAGCAGTGGCACCACGGCGCTGGTCCTGGTGGTGACGATGCCGGCGGCATGCGCCATCAGCCCCAGGGTGGCGATCAGCCCCAGCAGCAGCGTGTAGGCCGGCAGGGCCACCGCGTTGCGGCGGATGGTGTCGGCATCGCGGGCGGCCAGCACGCCGGTCAGCGTGTGCGGGTACAGGAAGGCCGCCAGCGCCGAGCTCAGCGCCAGCGTCGCGTAGGGGACCGACTGGTTGGCACCGAGCACGTGGCCGGGCGGCGGCGGCCTCATGCGGGCGGCGGCATCGGCGAACATGGCGCCGTAGCCGCCCAGGTGCAGCGGGATCACGGTGACGGCGGCGATCACCACCAGGTAGATCATCACGTCCTTCAGGAACGCGGTCAGCGCCGGGGCGTGGAGGCCGCCCAGCCAGGTGTAGGCGGCGAGCGACAGGAACGCGACGATCAGCGGCACGGCGCCCGGCAGGCCCAGCGCCTCCAGCACGGTGCGGATGCCGACCAGCTGCAGCGCGATGTAGGGGACGATGGCGAGCAGCCCGGTGATGGCGACCGCGACCTCCAGCGCCCGGTTGCCGTGGCGGGCGCGCACCAGGTCGGCCGCGGTGAGGTGGCCGCCCGCCTTGGCCAGCTGCCACAGCCGGGGCATCACCGCGTAGACAAACGGGTAGACGATCACCGTGTAGGGCAGCGCGAAGAAGCCGTAGGCGCCGGTGCCGTAGACCAGCGCCGGCACCGCGATCACCGTGTAGGCGGTGTAGAAGTCACCGCCGACCAGGAACCAGGTGATCCAGGCGCCGAACGAGCGGCCGCCCAGGCCCCATTCCTCCGTGTTCCCCGCGGCGGCACGGGCCCTGCGCCACCCGAGCCCCGCGCCGAGCAGGATGGTGGCGGCGAAGAACAGCACGAACACCAGGACGCCGAGCGCGCCTGGCGTGGCGGGGGCGGTCATGACCGGTCCAGCCGCCAGGCCAGGGAGATCAGCAGCGAGGTCAGCGGCACCCAGGCCAGCTGGTACCAGTAGAAGAACGGGAAGCCGAACAGGGCAGGCCCCGGCCGGTCGTAGAACGGCACCCAGAGCAGGCCCATGACCGGCAGCAGCAGCAGCAGGCGGCCCAGACCGTACCGGCCGCGCCGGCCGCCGGGAGCCGCGCCATCGGGAACGCCATCAGGAATTCCATCCCTGGGAACGCCATTCCTGGGAACGATCGTCATCGTCATGCTCCCCCGGCACGGCGTTCGGTGCCGCCCGCTTCTGCTTGGCCGATCCGGCACGCGGTTTCAAGCGCGGCCGGATCGAACCAGGTGCGGAACGATGGCGGCGGAGCCGTCGATCACGATGTTCGCAGCGGCCTTGCGGGCCAGACGGGCGCGGCCGCAGATCGTCGTGGCGGGCCAGCCAGCGACGGCGGCGGGAGGCAACCAGATGGGCGACGAGGATGGCGGCCATGGCGGCGGGGCGGGCGAAGGCTCGCCGCATCTCGACGCATCGGAACGCCGGCAGGCGGCCGAGCGGGCGCACGTCGAGGCGCTGGTCATCTACGAGGTGGTGCGCGAGCAGGGCGAGAAGGCGCTGGCGCGCTCGTGGAGCGCGCTGGCCTGGTCCGGCCTCGCCGGCGGGCTGTCGATCGGCTTCTCCTTCGTGGGCGAGGCCTATCTCAAGGGCCGCCTGCCCGACGCGTCCTGGACGCTCCTGGTGGCGGGCCTGGGCTACAGCCTGGGCTTCCTGATCGTGGTGCTGGGCCGGCAGGAGCTGTTCACCGAGACCACGCTGACGGTGCTGATCCCGGCGCTGCGCCGGCCCAGCCTGCGCGCGTTCGGCGGCACCGCGCGGGTCTGGGGCATCGTGCTGGCCGCCAACCTGCTGGGCACGATGCTGTTCGGTGCCATCGCGTCACGGCGCGGCGTGTTCTCGGACGCGGCGTACGGCGCCATGACCACGTTGTCGGCGACGCTGATGTCGCATCCCTTCCCCATCACGGCCGTGGATGCCGGGTTCTCCGGCTGGCTGATCGGGCTGATGGTGTGGCTGCTGCCGGGTGCGGGTCCGGCACGGCCGCTGATCATCATCCTGCTCAGCTATGCCGTGGCGCTGTGCCAGTTCCCGCACGTGGTCGCGGGCTCGGTGGAGGCGGCGTTCGCGGTGTGCGCCGGGCAGGCGAGCGTGTCGGACTACCTCCTGCGGTTCCTGCTGCCCACCCTGCTCGGCAACGTGGTCGGCGGCTCCCTGCTCACCGCCCTGCTCAACCACGCGCCGGTCGCGGGCGAGCTCGGTCGGGAGGGAGACGGGAACCGCTGACGGATCAGTGGTTGCGGCGCAGGATGCCGGTCAGCGCGTCCAGCAGCGCGTCGCATTGCGCGTCGGTGCCAACCGTGATGCGCAGGTAGTCGGCGATGCGCGGCCGCTCGAAGTGCCGCACCAGCACGCCCGCGTCCCGCAGCGCCCCCTGCAGCGCCACGCCCGTCCGCTCCGGATGGCGCGCGAACACGAAGTTGGCGGCGGACGGCAGCACGACCAGACCCAGCCGGCACAAACCGTCCACCAGCCGGTCGCGGCTGGCCATGAGAAGGTCGCGCGTGTGCTGGAACCATTGGTCGTCGGCGATCGCGGCCACCGCCCCGGCCTGCGCCAGGCGGCCCAGCGGATACGAGTTGAAGCTGTCCTTCACTCGGGCGAGCGCCTCGATCAGGTCGGGATGGCCGAACGCGGCGCCGACCCGCAGGCCGGCCAGGGCGCGCGACTTCGACAGCGTGTGCACCACCAGCAGGTTGGGATGGTGGCGGATCAGGCCGATCGCCGAATGGGCGCCGAAATCGACGTAGGCCTCGTCGATCAGCACCGGCACGTCCGGATGGTCGTCCAGCAGCGCCTCGATCTGGGCCGGCGGCAGGGCGACGCCGGTGGGCGCGTTCGGGTTGGCGAGGATGATGGCGCCGCAGGGGCGCCGGTAGTCGGCGACGCGGACGGACAGCGCGTCGTCGAGCGGCACCGTCTCGTGGGACACGTCGTAGAGGCGGCAATAGGCCGGATAGAAGCTGTAGGTGATGTCCGGGAACAGCAGCGGGCCGTCCTGCCGCAGCAGGGCCTGGAAGGCGTGCGCAAGCACCTCGTCGGAACCGTTGCCGACGAACACCTGCGTCGGGTCGAGGTCGTGATGGCGGGCCAGCGCCTCCCGCAGCGCGGTGCTGTCGGGATCGGGGTAGAGCCGCAGGGTGTCGTCGGCCGCGGCGCGGATCGCGTCCAGCACGCGGGGGCCGGGGCCGTACGGCGACTCGTTGGTGTTGAGCTTGACCAGGCCGGAACGGCGCGGCTGCTCGCCCGGGACGTAGGGGGTGAGCCCGTGGACGCGGGCACTCCAGAAGCGGCTCATGCGGATACAACGTCCGGCTGCGGGCAGGGCCGCACATATAGGACGGATGCCGCACGGTGTCGCGAGGGCGGAACATCCGCCCGGCCCGCCGCGTCGCATGCGGGACGGGCGCGGCCAGGACGGGCGCGGCCAGCATGGGGAACCAAGACGATGTTGCAGAACGTTCCGGCGGGAATCGGGCGGGCATTGAGCGGCGTCCGGGGAGATGCCAACAGCCTCCTGTCGGCCGATGCGGCATTCGCGGCGGTGCCCGACGTGATCCAGCTGACGTCGCCGGCCTTCCCCCCGGGTGGCCCGATCCCCGCCGCCTTCACGGAGGACGGCGCCAAGGTGTCGCCGCCGCTCTGCTGGATCGGGGTGCCGCCGGAAGCGGAAGGGCTGGTGCTGCTGATCGAGGACCAGGACAGCCCGACGCCGCGGCCGCTGGTGCATGCGATCCTGGCCGGGCTGACGCCGCGCGACGGTGAGCTGGCGGAGGGCGCGCTGCCGAGTCCCAACCACGAGGGCGAGGATCACGGGCTCGGGCGCAACTCGTTCATGCAGCGCGCCTGGCTGCCGCCTGACCCGCCGCGCGGCCATGGGCCGCACCGCTACGCGTTCCAGATCTTCGCCACCGATCAGATGCCGGAGTTCAACCAGGTGCCGGGCCGCGGCGCGCTGATCGAGATGCTGCGCGGCCACGTGATCGCGCGCGGCATGCTGATCGGAACCTACGAGCGGCGCTGATCCGCAGCCATTGCACGACGGGGGCTGGGTGGATCAGTCCTCGTCGTCGGCGGCGTCGGTCGCAACCTCGGCAGCCGCCTCGTCCTGGATCGGCTCGGCCTTCTGCTTCGTCTTGCGGCCGCGGCGGGAGGACTTGCCGGGCGGCGTCTCGGCGGAAATATCGGCGGTCGTTCCGGCGACCGGTGCTTCCGCGTCGGACGGCACCGGTCGGGCCGCCTCATGCCGGGACAGTTGTTCCTGAAGCTGGTCGATCCGGTTCGCCGCCTCGCGTGAGGCCTCGACCGCCTCGCGGTTCTTGGCCCGCAGCACGACGTTGGCGCGCTCCAGCTTCTCGATGCGATCCCGCAACTCCTGCTTGCTCTGTACCGGCTGGCGGGCGACAACGGCGGCGGGGCGGCCGATGCGGGCGGTTGCGGGCTTGCTCCTGGCCGAAGCACCGGTCCTGGAAGCGGCCTTTGCCGGCCCGGTCTTCGAGACTGTGGTCTTTGGGGGGGCGGTCTTCGGGGCGACGGTCTTGCGGGCAGGCGCCGCTTTTCTCGCCGCGGCACCCGGCTGTCGGGCCCGGGTAGCGGTCGGCTTCGCGCCACGGGCGGTACCGGGCGACTTCCTGCCGGACGTCGAAGTGGTCTTGCGCGCCATCTGCTGTTCTCGCGTGAAACTTGATTCCATTGGACGCGAGGCGGGGCCGCGGGTTCCGCGACGGATGTTCCAATCAACAACCATCAGGCGAATCGAGGCTTGCCGACTCAAACGCGTTTTAGCGCAGCAGATCGTCGAGATGAAGCTGGACGTCGTCCACGAACAGGTCTCGGGATGGTTCGGACACCAACCACTCGAGACCGTGGCGCATCAGTGATCGAGACGTCGGACCCGCGCATGCCGCAGGGCAATATCGGCAGCGAAATGATCGGGCATAACCGTGGGTCAGAGCCGGTTCGGCATCCGGTGCTGATGAGCAGCCGATCGAAGCGCAGCGATGCGCCCGGCGACTCGGTGACGATCTCGTCACCCCCTGCATACGGCTGCCCATGGCGGTCAGACACAACCGGGTGGGACACGTGGAAAGGGCGGACGCGCAAACCGCAGTGACGGTG
>CAXUBN010000077.1:0-9119 GCA_964249255.1 uncultured Acetobacteraceae bacterium
GCCGTTCATGACGCGGGTGGCGCTGCAGGGTGGGGATCGGAGCTGATGGGGTTCAACTGCGGCATCGTCGGCCTGCCCAACGTCGGCAAGTCGACCCTGTTCAACGCCTTGACCGCTACCGCGGCGGCGCAGGCGGCGAACTACCCGTTCTGCACCATCGAGCCGAACGTCGGCCGGGTCGCGGTGCCCGATCCGCGGCTGGCGACGCTGGCCGCGATCGGCAAGTCCCAGAAGGTCGTGCCGACCAGCCTCGAGTTCGTGGACATCGCCGGGCTGGTCCGGGGGGCGTCGCGGGGCGAGGGGCTAGGCAACCAGTTCCTGGCCAACATCCGCGAGGTGGATGCTGTCATCCACGTGCTGCGCTGCTTCGAGGACGATGACGTGACCCACGTCGAGGGCTCGGTCGACCCGATCCGCGATGCGGAAACGGTCGAGACCGAGCTGATGCTGGCCGACATGGACAGCCTGGAGAAGCGGCTGCCGGCACTGCAGAAGCGGGCCAAGAACAACGACCGCGAGGCGGCGGCGCAGGCGGCGGTGATCGAGCCGCTGCTGGAAGCGCTGCGGGACGGCCGGCCGGCACGAAGCGCCATCCCGGAGGGTGCCGGGGAGGCGGTGCGACGGCTGCAGCTGATGACGGCCAAGCCCGTGCTCTACGTGTGCAATGTCGATGAAGCGGCCGCCGCTTCCGGCAATGCGCAGTCGGCGCGGGTCGCCGCCCGGGCGACGGCCGAGGGTGCGGCCTCCGTGGTGGTCTCGGCGGCGATCGAGGCCGAGGTTAGCCAGCTGCCGGACGGGGACCGGGCCGAGTTCCTGGACGGGCTCGGCCTGTCCGACAGCGGCCTGGACCGGGTGATCGCCGCCGGCTACCGCCTGCTGGGCCTGTCCACCTTCTTCACTGTGGGCCCGAAGGAGGCGCGCGCCTGGACGATCACCGCCGGCACGAAGGCGCCGCAGGCGGCCGCCGTGATCCACAACGACTTCGAGCGCGGCTTCATCGCCTGCGAAACGATCGCCTATCCCGATTACGTGGCCGGACGGGGCGAGGCCGGTGCCAAGGAAGCGGGCCGAATGCGGGTCGAGGGTCGCGACTATCCGGTCAGGGACGGGGACGTGTTGCTGTTCCGCTTCAACGTCTGACGGCTTCCGGCCTGTCAACTGGCCCAGGTAGGACCGACAGCGCCATGCTCGCGATCGTCCAGCGTTGGTTCGTGGGTTCGTCCGGGTGACTATCGCCGCCGCGTCTCCGCTGCTTGCGGGGGTGACGATGCCGCCCATCGCATCAAGTGACGGCATGGGATTACGCGGCATCGCGTGAGGGCCGGCATCAATCTTGATGCGCCCTTTATGCGGTTCGGCCGACCGCAGATGTCGTCTTTATCCCCGAGCGGCGACATGAAGCGCATGACATCGCGACACCGCGCGTCCGGCGCGACCTCCGACCACCCGGCCCGCCCGCTGCCGACGGGCGTGGCGGCGCTGGGCATCGTCTACGGCGACCTGGGCACCAGCCCGCTCTACACCTTCCAGACGGTTGTCGGCGACGCCGGTGGCCGGATCGACACCGGCGTGGCGCTGGGCAGCCTGTCGCTGATCGTGTGGGCGTTGATCCTGGTGATCTCGGTCAAGTACTGCCTGGTGGTGATGCGGGCCGACAACGGCGGCGAGGGCGGTATCCTGGCGCTGATGTCGATGCTCAGCCGGCCGTTCGCCGGCAGCCCGCTCAGCCGCGGCAGCCTGCTGGTCGCCGCCGGGTTGCTCGGCGCGGCGCTGATCTATGGCGACGGCATCATCACGCCGGCGATCTCGGTGCTGAGCGCGCTGGAAGGGCTGAACGTCGCGACCGACGCCTTCAAGCCATACGTGCTGCCGCTGTCGGTGTTGGTGCTGGTGGTGCTGTTCGCGTCGCAGCCCTTCGGCACCGCGCGACTGGGGCGGCTGTTCGGGCCGGTGATGCTGGTCTGGTTCGCGGTGATCGGCCTGATCGGGCTCGTATCGATCCTGCGCAGCCCTGGGGTGGTGGCGGCGCTCAACCCATTCTTGGGATTGCGGTTCCTCGCCACCCACGGCTGGGGCAGCCTCGTGGTGCTCGGCGGCGTGTTCCTGGCGCTGACCGGTGGCGAGGCGCTCTACGCCGACATGGGGCATTTCGGCCGCCGCCCGATCCGCCTCGCCTGGGCGGCGATCGTGCTGCCGGCGCTGCTGCTGAACTATGCGGGGCAAGCGGCGGAGCTGCTGCGCGACCCCAAGGCGGCCGACAACCCGTTCTTCTCCGGCCTGCCGCACGCGGCGATATATCCGCTGGTGGCGTTGGCGACGGTGGCGACGATCATCGCCAGCCAGGCGATCATCACCGGCGCCTACTCGCTCACCCGGCAGGCGATCCAGCTGGGCTGGCTGCCCGGCATGGTCATCCGGCAGACGTCCGACCTCGAGTACGGCCAGATCTACGTGCCGCTGGTGAACTGGATCATGATGGCGGCGACGATCGCCATCACGGTGGGCTTCGGCAGCTCGGCGCGGCTGACCGGGGCGTTCGGCACGGCGGTCGCCACCACCATGATGCTGACCACGCTGCTGCTCTACGACGTGATGCGCAAGCGCTGGGGCTGGCGGCGGCGATCGGCGCTGCCCGTGGTGGCGCTGTTCCTGCTGATCGACGTCGTGTTCTTCTGCGCCAACCTGCTCAAGATCGCCGATGGCGGCTTCGTGCCGCTGTTGTTCGGCGCGGTGCTGTTCGTGGTGATGGTGACCTGGCATCGGGGTGTGACCCTGGTACGCGCGGCGCTGCCGCGGGATGGGCATCCGGAAGGGGAGCTGCTGTCGCTGCTGGAGCGCGGCGCGCTGCCGCGCACGGCGGGCAGCGCCATCTTCCTGAGCCGGCGCCCGCTGCGCGTGCCGCCGCTGGTGTCGCGCTACGTGACGCTCTACGGCGCGCTGCCCGAGCGGGTCGCGACCCTGTTCATCGACTTCCGGCCGGTGGCGCGCGTGCCGCGGGAGGAGCGGCTGACCGTGGAGGCGGTCGGACCTGGTCTGTGGTGCGTCACCGTGCGCTTCGGCTTCTTCGAGGTGCCGAACCTGGTTGATGCGCTGGCGGACGCCGGCATGCGAGGTTGCCCGATCGACCTGGACCGGGCCCTGTTCCTGGCTAGCAACGACGACGTGGCCGCGAGCCGCACCGCGCCGAAGCTGGCGCCGTGGCGCCGGATGGTGTTCGGCTTCTTGTATCGCAACGCGGTGCGGGCGCCCGACCGGTTCGCCTTGCCGCGCGACCGGTTCATCGAGATTGGCCGACAGGTGGAGCTGTAGGCGCCGGGCCGGGAGCGCCGGGGATGGACGGCCCGGCGCCCGCCGACGGCGCCGGCCCCGCCATGCCGATCAGCCAGGCGGCCCCTCCGTTCCTCCATCCGACCATCCATCGTACTCCCCGCGCGCCCTTGCGCCCGCGCATCCGCCGCACGCCCGCCACCCTTCTGCGCGACACCCTGTACGCGCTGCGCGGTGGCTTCCTGGTGCGCCCGATGGTGATCGCCCTGACGCTGGGGCTGACCGGCGCGGCACTGTCCTCGCTGGAGGCGGGTTACCCGATCCTGGCGGCCTGGGTGCCGCGGGCGCTGTTCCCGAGCCGGACCGATCCGCAGGTGGCGCAGGTCATCCTGGCCGGCATCGCCGCCTCCATCATGACCGTCGTGTCCATCGTGTTCGCTATCCTACTGATGACGCTCACCCTCGCCTCAATGCAGTTCTCGCCGCGCATCCTGGTCAGCTTCGTGCGCGACCGCACCACGCAATGGACGCTGGGCCTGTTCCTCGGCACCTTCGCCTACTGCCTCGGCGCGCTGCCGGCCGCGCGAACCGTGCCGGCGGCGAGCGCGCCGGTCGCCGCCACGGTGGGTGCGATGGCGCTGGCGCTGCTCTGCGTCGGCTGGCTGATCTTCTTCATCCAGCACATCAGCCAGGCGATCAGCGTCAACCACATCGTGGACCGCATCGCCCGCGAGACCGAGGACATCATCGACGGGCTGATGCCGCACGACCGCGCCGGCGACCAGCGCCGGGCCCTGCCGGCCTTCGAGCTGCACGGCACCGGGGTTCCGGTGCCGTGCGTCGTTTCCGGCTACATCCGCTTCGTCGACATCGCCGCCCTTGTTTCCGCCGCCAAGGCTGCCGGTGTCCAGCTCCGGGTACTGCGCCGGGTCGGCCATTTCGTTCCGGCCGGCATCCCGCTGCTGGTGATCCATGGCCGACGTCGGCTACGGCCGGAGGTGATGGCGGTCCTGCTGGGGGCCTTCGACATCGGTCCGATCCGCACCCTGCAGCAGGACGTCGAGTTCGGGGTGATCCAGATCGTGGACATCGCGCTGCGGGCGATCTCGCCCGCCGTCAACGACCCCAGCACCGCCATCACCTGCCTGGACCAGCTTGGCCGCATCCTGATCCGCTGGATCTCGCGCTACGGCCCGGAGGTGGTCCTGTGCGATCCGCCGCACGTGGTCCGCGTGGTGTTGCCGGCGATCGAGCTGGACGGGCTGCTGAACACCGCCTTCGAGCAGATCCGTCATTACGCGGTGACCGATGCGGTCGTCAGCGCCCGGCTGCTGCGCGTCCTGGACGACATCGCCTCCACCACCGACGACCCGGGCCTGCATCGACACCTGGTCGCGCGCGGCCGTCGTGTCCTGGCCGGCTGCCGCGACCGTCTGGCCGAGGACGATCTCGGCCTCCTGCGCCACCGGCTCGACCGGCTGGAGGCCCGGCTCGCTCCCGATCCGGCGTCCCACGCACCTCGAATGGGGCTACTGGGCAGGCTGCCCGAGCCGTAACATCCGGGCCCATGACCATCGACCGGCGGACAGTGACCCTCGGCATCCTGGTAACCCCGGTCGTCCTGCTGACGGATGCGGTCGAGGCACGGAGCGGAACGATGTATGGGCTGATCAGCCAGCTGATGACGAAACCGGAACATCGCGACGAGCTAGTCCGGATCCTCGCCTCCGCCACGGCGAACATGCCCGGTTGCCTCGGCTACGTCATCGCCCTGGACGCGGCACGGGACGATGCGGTCTGGATCACCGAGACCTGGCGTGACGGTGACAGCCACGCTGCATCCCTCAGGTTGCCGCAGGTCCAGGCCGCCATGTCAGCGGGGCGGCCGTTGATCACGGGGGTGGGGTCTAGGACCGTGACACGCCCCGTCGCCGGCGCTTGAGCCGAACCGGAACCTGCCTCAGCGCGGCGACATCGCCTCGTATCCCCGCCGCGGCCTGATCCTGATGACGGGCGGCACGCGTTGTCAGGACATATCCGGGCATCATGGCAGCAACGGATGCCCGGCCAGCGCCTGCACGAATGCGGCAACCGTCACTCCGGCATAGAGCAGGATCACCAGACGCGTCAGCGCCCGCGGCCGTGGCTGCCGCAGGTGCCGCAGCGGCAGCACCAGGACTGGCACCGCCTGCTCGGCATGGACGGCCAGGAAATGGGCGGCGCGCAGGTCGCCGCCGGCACGGTTCCAGCCGAGCAGCGTCAGCCGCCCGCCGATGGCGCCCACGGCGTGGCCCATGTGGGCGGCCATGGTGTAGCCGGTGATCGCCGATAGCGTCACTGACAGCAGGAGCCCGGCGACGGTCGCCATCGCCAGCTCGGGTGGCAGGCCGGGCCGCGGATGCGGCCCGATCTCCCACGCCAGTGGCAGCGAGCTGCACACCAGCAGCAGCGCCGCCACCCCCATCACCGCGAACATGAGGCCATAGAACGACGAGCTCATGTTGAAGTGGGAGTCGAGCCCGTGCGCGCCCTGCCAGCCGATCCAGGCAACCTCGAAGCTGCCACCGCCGAGCAGCAGCCGCAGCGTCCAACGCAGCGGGCGACTCCGTCGCCGATCCGGCCGCACCATCCCGAAGAACCAGCAGGCGGTGAGCGAAAACACGCCAGTCGAGATGCAGAACCGGATCGGCTTGTCCCAGACCCCGACGCCGTGCAGCAGGCGCGGGTCGAACCGCATCAGGCCCAGCAACGGCACCGCCAGGGCCAGCATGCCAAGTCCATACAGGCAGAGCGTGCGCTGTCGGCTGAGCAGCTCGGCCAGCAGGCGGGAGGCCGGGTTGGAGCGGCCGACGGATCCGGCGATCGCGCCGCTGCTCATCCCGCCATCACCAGGCCGGAACGGCGCCGATGCACCTCGCGTAACCCAAGGAACAGCAGCAGCCCGACTGGCCCGAACAGGAAGGTGAGTGGCAGGCAGAACGCCAGCCAGGGGCGGGGCACCCCCACCGCCAGGCCGGTGCGCACGACCCAGGTGCCGACGAACAGGTCGAACGCCAGGTAATGCAGCCAGCCGGCGACCAGCCCGGCATCGTTCGCGAACAATGCCCGCACCTGCGCCACCGATCCGAAGCCGCCGCTGCCGTCGCGGAACGCCGATACCAGCAGCGGGATATAGGCGAGGGCGAACAGCGACGGCATTCCGAAGCCCGTCATCGCCCAGGTGCGGCGGCGGATACCGGGGAAGGGAAGGGAGGCAAGCAATGCCAGCCAGCACACCGTTGCCAGCCCGTTGCCGATGCGGAACACAAGATCGGGGTTGGGCATGGTCCGCTCTCCGCTGAACGCCGAACGGGATGATCCTCGGAGATGATCTAAACAGTGTCAAGAAAAGGTCTGGACGACCGCGCCTATCACCATGGCGACCTGCCGGCGGCGCTGATCGGAGCCGCGGCGACGCTAATCGAAGAGCGCGGCGTCGACGCGTTCAGCCTCCGCGAGGTGGCGCGGCGGGCCGGGGTGTCACCGGCGGCGCCCGCGCATCATTTCGGCGATGCGCGCGGCCTGCTCACCGTACTCGCCGCCCGGGCATTCATGGAGTTCGCGGATGCGTTGGAGGCGGCCGGCGGCGACGGCGCCGACCGTGCGGCTCGCATCCGCAACCAGGGCATAGCCTATGTCCGGTTCGCGATCGCGCGGCCGGGACGGTTTGCCCTGATGTGGCGCCGTGCCCTGCTCGACAACGGCGATGCGACGCTCGACGCTGCCGGCCGGCGCGCCTTCCAGGCCCTGGACCGGCTGGTGCGCGGCGACGCGGCACCCCCGACGTCCCCAAGCGACCCGGCCTCGGCACCCTCGGTCGCCTGCTGGTCGATCGTGCACGGCTTCGCCACGCTGGCGCTGGATGGCGTCTTCGGCCATGGCCCCGAGACCGCCGAACGCGCCGCCGAGCGGATGCTCCCGGCCGTGCTCGGCCACCTCACGGTGTGACGCCGGCGGTTCGCCTCACCATCCGTTCGACCGCAGCACGGCCGCCATCGGCGGCAACGCCGCCGTTCGCCCGGCGACCTGGGCGATCATCGGCGCATGTCGCTCGAACCATGGCCGCCTCGGCCGCCACGCCACCATCACGGCCAGGAAGATGTCGAGCGCGCACGCCGTCTCGCCCAGCGCGAACGGACCAGTCAGCTGGCAATTGAGCCACAGGAAGAGGTGTTCCCGATGCCGGTCGGTCGAGGCGGCGAGCTCGGCGGGCGCCGATGTCACCCAGCGCTCCGGCGCGTCCCCGTAGGTGAAGGTCGGGTAGACGTTGGCGACCAGCCAGACCAGCAGGCGGAGGAACCGGACCCGTTCGGGCGTGCCGGCCGCCGGCGCCAGTCCGGGCGCGTGATCGGCTAGAAACAGCGCGATCGCCGCCGTCTCGGTCAGGACCGTTCCGTCCTCCAGCACCATCGCCGGGACCTGCGCCAGGGGGTTGACGGTGGCGAGCCGGTCGCGTGCCGGACCGGGTTGCTCGAAGCCCCCCACGTCCACGAACCTATACGACCAGCCGACCAGTGCCAGCATGCCCTCGGCGATGGCCGAACCGCAGCCGCGGGCTCCATACAGCCGCACGCCCGCCACGGTGCCCTACGATCGCCGGATCGCCGCGCGGCCGGTGCGCATGACGGCGCGGAACCCTTCCAGGCTCACCGCGCGGCCGGTGCGGGCCACCAGGGTCAGCCCGGTGCCGGCCTCCGCCCGCATCTCCGGCTCCGCCCGCCGCGCCGTGTCCCCGGACTGCGCCTGCACCGACAGGATCAGGAAGCCGTGCTCCGCGCGCCGCTCGATCTCGGCGATCCGGCAGCCGGCGAACGCACTGTTCTCCTCCATCGTCACCACGTGCAGCTCAAGCCCCAGCACCTGCAGCCCATGCGCCACGTCCTCGCGGTCCGCCGGGCGCCGCAGCGCTTCCGACATGTCGGGATACAGGATGATCTCGGCGATGCGCTCCGCTCCGATATGGGTCGGCATCACCACCCGGTCGGCACCCGCCTGCAGCAGCTTGCGCTCGGTGGACGGCGCCTCGCCGCGGGCGATGATCGTCAGCGTGTCGTTCAGGCTGCGGGCGCTCAGCGTGATGAACACGTTGGCGGCGTCGTCCGGCAGCACGGTCGCCAGCGCGCGGGCCCGCCCGACGCCGGCCTGCTGCAGCGCGTCCTCCTCGGTGGCGTCGGCGCGCATGCAGGTGAACCCCTCGGCGCGCGCCTCGGCGAGGCGGTCCTCGCTGCGGTCTAGGATCACGAGCGGCACCCGGCCGGCCGACAGTTCGTGCGCCAGCATGGTGCCGATGCGGCCGTAGCCGCAGATGATGACGTGGTCGGACAGGGACTCGATCTGGCTTCTCATGCGGCGCGTTCCCAGGATGTCGCCGAGCTGGCTGAAGGTGATGAACTGCACCAGGACGCCGGTGAGGAAGATGGTACCGGAGCAGCCCAGCACGATCAGCGCGATGGTGATGGCGCGCAGCTCGAACCCCACGATCGGGTGCACCTCGCCGTAGCCCACCGTGAACACGGTCAGCACGGTGAAGTAGAGCGCGTCGCCGAGCGACCAGCCGCACGACATGAAGGCGGCGATCGCCGTCGCCATCACCACCAGCATGAAGGTGATGCCGCCCAGCAGGTTGCGCAGCGGCTGCCCGAACGCGGAAACCATGCCGGGACCGATCGGTGTCATCCCGTTCTCATGCCACCATCGCGCCCGCCTCGATACGGTCCAACACGGAAGCGGCCGTCCCGCGCGCCGCTGGCGCGGCGGCGTCCGGGCGCGCTAGCCTCGCCCGATGGACGCCGCCCTCCGGATACCTCCCGAAC
>CAXUBN010000078.1:0-9078 GCA_964249255.1 uncultured Acetobacteraceae bacterium
CAGCCAGTCGGCCCTGACCTTGATGACATGCCTGCTGAACAGCGACTTCATGGCGGTGGTGCCGGTGCAATGGATGGGGTCCGCCCTGGCCGGGGGTCGACTGACAACCGTGCCCGTGCGCGAGGAGCTCGCGGCGCCCCCGGTCGTGCTGATCAAGCGTGCCGACCTGGTCCTGACGCCTGCCGCCCAGTGCTTCCTCGATCTGCTGCGTCGCACCCGGCTGCATCGGTGCGCGGTTCCGGCGACGGGGCCGGATCGTGCGCGACGCCAGGCGGTCCGTCTCGATGCGGCGGTCGGCGCATGAACCACCGTTCGGTGCGGGGGCGTGAGTTGATTCCGCCCATGTCCGGGGACGGACCGGCTTCTGCCCCGGATGGGCGTGATCACGCCTCGGTATCGTAAGCTGCCTGGCTTATAGCTCAGGTGATGCCGGAACGGCATCATGACGCGCGGCCCGTCATCTTCACAGCGTCCCGTCACGCGAGCCTATTCAATGCCGTCCGCACCTGCGGGCCCTGATCATCAGGGCCATCAGCGGTGAACGGAAACAAGCAAAATCGGCATCAGACCGATCCAGGGGAGAGACACGGATGCGCGGAAACGTTTCGACCGCGTCGATGACGGCCGGCGCGGCTGGCCAGCATGTGATCGAGACCGATCGCAGCTGGGGCGTGGTGGCCGCATCGACGGTGGGGCTGGCATTCTCGTTGGGAACCTTGCTGCTCTACACGTTCGGGGTGTTCGTACGTCCCCTGGCGGCGGAGTTCGGCTGGACGCGCACGCAGATGTCCGGGGCGCTCGCGATGTCCCAGTACAGCTTCGCCGTGGCCGCCCCGGTCTGGGGCGTGCTGATCGACCGGCTCGGAGTCCGGGCCGTGCTGCTGCCGTCGGTCGTGTTCATGGCGCTGCTGGTCGGCTCGCTCAGCCTGCTGGGCAGCCTGTGGCAGTACTACCTCACCTTCATCGCCGCCTCGTTCTGCGCCGGCGGGGCGACCCCGATCAGCTACTCCGCCGTGCTGGTGCGCGTCTTCGAGCGGCGTCTGGGATTGGCGCTCGGCCTGGCGTTCATGGGCGTGGGCATCGGCGCGGCCGTGTTGCCGCCGTTGTCCGCGGCGCTGATCGTCCACTTCGGTTGGCGCGCGGCGTATGCCGGGCTCGGCATCCTCACCTTCGTCTTCACGGTGCCCGCGGCCCTTCTGGTGACGCGCAACGCGGGCACCCCGGTCCGGGTCCGGACCGGCATCGCCACCGCGCCGATCCTGCCGCTGATCACGTCACGAGCCTTCCTGCTGATCTGCGGCATCTTCGTGCTGCTCGGCACCACGTCGATCGGTACCCTCACCAGCATCGTCCCGATGATGACCGGCCGTGGCCTCGCCCCGCAGGCGGCAGCACAGCTGGCCGGGGTGACCGGACTGGCCGCGATCGCCGGGCGCGGCGGCATCGGCTGGGTGCTTGACCGGGTGCATCCGCCGTTCGTCATCGTCGCCGTGGCGCTGGCGGCCCTGGGCGCCTTCCTGCTCGCCGCCTACGGCAGCGGGCCCGCGTCCGGCTACGCAATGGCCGTGCTGCTGGGTGCGGTGGTGGGTGCCGAGGTGAACTTCACCGCCTTCTTCGTCCGGCGCTACTTCGGCCAGGCCGTCTTCGGTCGGCTGTATGGCGTGGCGTTCGGCGTGTTCCTGGTCGGCTCCGGCACCGGGCCGGTGTTAGCCAGCGCCAGCTTCGACCGGTTCGGCAGCTACCGGCCCGGCGAGCTGCTGTTCGCGGCGGGCGCGATCCTGGTCGGGCTGCTCGCCGTCCTCATGCCGAGACTGCCCTCAGCCGGACGCCAGGGATGATGCCGGGGACGATGCCGGGGACGATGCCAGAGATGATGGATGCCATGACCGAACCACAACTCGACGTCCTCATCGTCGGCGCCGGCCCGGTCGGGCTGTCGCTTGCCATCGAGCTGGGCCACCGCGGCATCACTTGCCTAGTGGCCGAGCGGAACGACCGCGTCGGCTACAGCCCGCGCGCCAAGACCACCAACGTGCGCACCCGCGAGCACCTCCGGCGCTGGGGCATCGCCGACACGTTGCGTCAAGCCTCGCCGATCCCACCGGACTACGGCGCCAACGTGGTGTTCGCGACGCGGATGAATGGCCCGCTGCTGGCGCGCTTCGAGAACGCGATGCACGCGCGACGCGAGCGCAACGAGTTGTTCTCCGAGGAAAGCCAATGGGTTCCCCAATACACGCTGGAGGAGGTGCTACGCGGTCATGCCGCCTCCCTGCCGGGTGTCGGGATCGAGTTCGGCTGCGAACTGTCCGGCTTCGAGGAGGGCGGGGACGGCGTCGCCGCGCAGCTGCGCACGGTCGGAACCGGCGCGGTCCGAACGGTGCACAGCCGCTACATGATCGGCGCCGACGGCGCGCGCAGCACGGTGCGTGAGGCGATCGGCGCGCGGATGCCGGCCCGGTCGCCGGGACTGAGGAACTACAGCATCATCTTCCGGGCACCCGAGCTGGCATCCCGCCACGAGCACGGCGAAGCCTTCATGTACTGGCTGGTCAACCCCGATGTCCCGGCACTGCTGGGGCCGATGGATCGGCACGGGCTGTGGTTCTTCATGGCGACGAAGATCGCCGACGACGTGGATCCGGCGAGCGTGGACCCGGTGGCGCTGATCCGCCGCGGCACCGGCCTCGATGACCTTGCCATCGAGGTCGTACGCACCGATCCCTGGGTGGCGCACAGCGCGATCGCCGATACCTACGGCTCGGGACGCGTCTTCCTCGCCGGCGATGCCTGCCACCTGCACCCGCCGTTCGGGGGCTTCGGCATGAACATGGGGATCGGCGACGCCGTCGATCTTGGCTGGAAACTGGCGGCGACGCTGCAGGGTTGGGGCGGACCGGAGCTGCTCGCCTCCTATCAGGCGGAGCGCCGGCCGGTGCACCAGCGGGTGATCGACGCGGCAACCGTCAATTACGCCACCGTCGGCAACCAGCTCGTGCGTCCGGCGCTGGAGGCGGCCGGGCCGGATGGCGACGCCGTTCGGGAACAGGTCGGCGCGCAGATCCGCGAGACCAAGCGTCGCGAATTCGACACGCTCGGCGTGGTGCTCGGCTACCGGTATGCGGACTCGCCGGTCATCGTGGCGGACGGCACCGTGGCCCCGCCGGAGGACGTCGTCCGCTACGTGCCGTCCGCGGTGCCGGGCTGCCTGGCGCCGCACCGATGGCTGCGGGACGGAAGCTCGCTGTATGACCATTTCGGTCCCGGCTACACGCTGCTGGTCATGCAGGGCGAGGCGGCGGAGGCCGATACGTTTGCCGCCGCCGCCGCCGCACGCGGGATCCCGCTCGTCGTGATCGCACCGAGCGACGAGCGGCTTCCGGCGCTCTACGACGCGCGGTTCGCGCTGATCCGCCCCGATCAGCATGTCGCCTGGCGGGGCATGCGCCTGCCGGACGATCCGCAGTCGACGCTGGACCGGATCACCGGGCATGCGGGCCGCCGCGATCACGACATCCTGGCCGTAGCCATTCCGGCCGCGCAACCGGTGTGAGGCGCAGCCCTCGGCACCACAGGAGATGCCGCGTCTGACTGGCGGTGAAGTCACGTCGATACGATGGGTACGTTCATTTATTTGCAGTAAAGAAACTTACAAAACTTGCATAACATTCGGAGCCATGTGCTCTTTTCAGGATATTCAATAGTTTCTTATTGACGACGCGTTGTCACCATTGTACTTTCATTACGTCGGCAAGATAAGCCGAGCGGGCGTAGGCCCAGCAAGTCGGGGGAAACGATGCGTGGAACTGTTGGAACGATCGCGGCATCAATGGCGCTCGCGGTCAGCCTGCCTGCCAGCGGCCTGGCGCAGAGCCTGTCGGGAGGTGTGGTCGGGACGTCGACCAAGTCGAACTCGTCGATCGACCTGTCGCCGAATCCCAACCTGAACACGCCGGGTCAGGAGCTCCGACCCGTCGCGAACGTTCCGTCGCTGCCCACGGTCAACACCGGCCTGTTCCCCGCCGTCGGCAACGAGCTGCTGAGCGACGGCATCGACATCCACGGCGCGATCCTCGACCACGCCACCACCAACCCGGGTGTCGGCAACATCACCGGCAACACGTCGAACCTCGCCATCCTGCGCCCGACCGTCGACCTCGACCTCGGACGGATCCTTGGCCTCCAGGGCGCCAGCCTCCACGGCTCGGTGACCTATTGGTTCAGCAAGAGCGACGAGCCGGTCTCCGTGGCCCAGCTCGGCGGCGCCCTGGACGGCTATCAGGTCACGCCGATCCTCGAGGCGAGCGTGCTGACGCGCCTGACCTACGAGCAGCTGCTCCTGAAGGGAAAGCTCGACGTGGAGGTCGGCAAGGCGAACGTCCACCAGTACTTCTTCATTCCCAAC
Source organism: uncultured Acetobacteraceae bacterium (assembly GCA_964249255.1). Classification (GTDB taxonomy): domain Bacteria; phylum Pseudomonadota; class Alphaproteobacteria; order Acetobacterales; family Acetobacteraceae; genus Lichenicola. The sequence continues at coordinate 4,406 of CAXUBN010000078.1, forward strand.
AGCCTCGATCCGTTCACCTATGACTCGACGCTGCTGTACGTGGACTCGGACTTCAACTCGATCCCCTACGGCCAGTGGATGGGCAAGGCGACCTACAAGCTCACCCCGGCCTGGTACCTGCAGGGCGGCGCCTTCACCGACGACTACTTGCGAGCTGTCAAGAACGGTTGGAACTTCGGGGATGAAAGTGCGGTCGGGGCGCAGGTCATCGGCGAGGCCGGCTACCGGACCACGTTCGCCACCGAGGCCTACCCCGCCAACCTTGAGGCCGGCTTCGTCTGGGACACGCGCACCGGCTACGGCAACGTCAAGGGCACGGGCAATCTCGCCTCGAAGCTCAACACGGCGGCCGACTACCCGGGCGGCGGCGTGGTCGTCTTCCAGGGCGCCAAGGTCATCTCGCGCGGCCCGACCCGCCAGGGCGGCCTGCCGCCGGCCAACTTGCAGCTCTATAGCCAGCTCGACGTCGCGGTCGACAAGCCGCAGCCATTCGACCTGGATGCCAGCGTCGGCGCCAACGTGACCGGGCTGCTCGCGATCCGCCCCAGGGACATCCTGGGCCTGCAGATCCGCTACGTACGCCTCAGCCAGGACGAGGCCAACTTCGAGACGCGGGAACATACCCTGCTCAACCGTGGCCGTTTCGCAGGGCTGCAGGCGAGGGACGAGATCGAGTTCGAGGCCTCCTACCAGATCCAGGTCACCCGGTACGCCACCATCTCCCTCTATGGGCAGTACTACGACAACCCGGATGACTACGAGGTGCCGTTCATCAACCACCTTCCCCAGAACGGCTTCGCGGCCGGTACCCTGCTGCGCATCCCGCTCGGCCCGGCACTCGGAACGAGCAGCAAGCCGTTCTGACCTGATGGCCGGCCGCGCGACGGTAACCCGTCCGCGGCCGCCGTCGTCGCCGTCTCGCCTCAGGGTGCGGGCGAGGCTGTCCCACCTGCCCGCCCACGGTCGGCCTCGCGCATGACGGTGCCCAATTCATCGTCTGCACGAAGTGGTTCGGCGAACGGGCCACCACGTGGCGGCCCCCGGTCAGCCGAGCGAGCACGTTGCCCGTGGCGTTGAACGCCGGGCTGTAGCCGCCGTTGACGATCAGGACCGGGATATGCGCCCGGGCCACGGTCTCAATCGCGTGCTGGGTCGCGGCATCTGAGGCAACCCAACCCTGCAGCAGCGCGCAGCCGCCCTGCGTCGCGAGCCCGGCATCCTAAGCCTATCGGGCGGCGGTCACGTTTCCCGAGGCGGGCGAGCCGAGCATGCCGGAGATCCAGACCGCATTCGGCTCCATGTCGTCAACGCCGCGGGTGAGGCTCTGGCCGAAACCCAGACGGTCGACCACCTTGACGCGCCAGCCCTGCTACCCCCATGCCTGCTGCCAGGCGAAGGTGGCGGGCCCGCCGCCGGCGCCGCCCTGCACCCCGTCATGGATGATCAGCACGTGCGGCCCCGATTTCCCCATCGCGTCACGTGGATCGGCAGCGTGGCCGCCTCCATGGCATCACGCTGCGGCGATCTTAGACGTTTCGCGATCAGCGCCGCGAGGTGCTATGCGATCCCTCCCTGCGTCGGCGCTTTCGGCTGCGCTCGCGCCGCAACGAGCACCAGCAGCGTGGTGGCCAGCAGGCCATTCCGAATAAGCTTGGAGATCTCGTTGCTTCCCCCAAGTCGTACAACGCTGGGTTTGTCTCACGGTCGGATGCAAGCCGGACGGGCTCGACATGCTGATCGGCGCGGCATCACGCCAGCATGCACGACTCCTCTGCGCTCGACCGGTCTGAATGATCCATGAAGCTTTTCGCTACGTAAGGCGAGATACGCTTGTAGTTAGGGGACGCGAAAGGAAAGCCCGGGCGATCGACGACGGTTCCGGCCGCGCAGCCGAACTTGCTTTTGCGTCCAATGTCGACGTGCGGGTCGCCGCAAGCATTCATGTTGCCCGGGCAGCAGCATGACGACACAAGGCAGCCGCGGAGACAGGACAATCTCGAGGCAGGCGTCGTCCGTGGCAGGTCGAGTTCTATGTCTCGGCATCTTTCTCGCCGCTGCGAGAACCGCAGAAGCAACCTCCCTCGACGGCGGGTTCCACTGCTATCCGACCCAACCCATCCATCTTGAGCTACCCAAGGCCATCCACGGTGGCGGGAAGCTGACGCATGAGCATACCGAGGATTTGCTATGGACCATCGGCCGGAACCGGATGGACGCGGCAGGTCATTTCACCTTAGCGGAGGTCGGGTGCGCGACGGACTGCATCCACTTGGCCTCGATCGACCTCTTGACCGGGAACGTCCACTGGCTGCCGCAAACGATCAGCAGCCGGCCGATCAAGATGCTTCAGCCTGTCTCCTATCGAGGTGATAGCCGCCTGGTGATCGTGTCCGGGCAGCTGAACGAGCACGGCACCATCGGACCCTTCCGCTACCTCCTCGGTCCTGACGGTTTCAGGCCCATTCCCGACGAGCAGCCCTGCCCGAAGCCCGAGCCTGAGCCCCTGACCTTCAGAGGCGTGGCTCGATCGCATCACTCGATGCGACCACGCTCCCCCGCAAACAACCTTACACGTCCAAGTTCGCGACCTTGAGCGCGTTGCCGACGATGAAGTCGCGTCGTGGCTCGACCACATCACCCATCAGGGTGGAGAATACCTGAGCGGCGCTCTCGACGTCGCCGACACGCACCTGAAGCAGCGTGCGCAGGGCCGGATCGAGCGTGGTGCTCCAGAGCTGCTCGGCATTCATCTCGCCCAGGCCCTTGAAGCGGTTGATGGCTAACCCCCTACGGCCCTGCCCCAGGATCCGCTCGTAGGCGGTGGCGGGACCCGCGGCGGCCAACGTGGTCTGATCCAACGCCAAGGTTGCCGGCTCGCCAAAATCCTGCGCCAGCAGCTCCGCATGCTCGGCCGCCCACAGCACGTCGCTGCTGCGCAGCGTCACCGGATCGAGCCGATATAGCTCGCCCACGCCGCGCACGGTGCGGCCCATCTGCAGCCCATCGGCATCGGCCGAGACCTTCCAGCCGCGCTCGTTGGGCAGAGATGCGGCATCCAGTCGAGCGGCCAGGGCCTGCGCACGGTTCTGCGCGCGCGCCACGTCGCCGGTGAGGGCACCGGCGATCGCCGCTTGCTCCAGGATCCACACCGGAGCCCGCACGCTGAGCCGGCGAAGTGCCCGCGACGCCTCGCGCAGCCAGCCGGTCTCCGCCGCGAGCTCCGCACCGCCCAACCGGCGGCCGTCGGCGTAGGTCAGCACCGCATTGCCCAGCGCCTTGTCGAGCAGGTACTGCTCAAGCGCCGCATCGTCCTTGAGGTAGCGCTCGTCATTGCCGCGCTTGGCGCGATAGAGCGGCGGCTGGGCGATGAACAGGTGGCCACGCTCGATCAGCTCGGGCATCTGCCGGAAGAAGAAGGTCAGCAGCAGGGTGCGGATGTGCGAGCCGTCCACATCGGCGTCCGTCATGATGACGATGCGGTGGTAGCGCAGCTTGTTCACCGCGAAGCCACCCTGCTCCGGCTCACCGCGGCCGATGCCAGTACCGAGTGCGGTGATCAGCGTGCCGATCTCGGCAGAGCCCAGCATGCGGTCGAAGCGGGCACGCTCGACGTTCAGGATCTTGCCCTTCAGTGGCAGGATCGCCTGGAACCGCCGGTCCCGCCCCTGCTTCGCGGTGCCGCCGGCGCTGTCGCCCTCAACCAGGAAGATCTCGGCCTTCGCCGCATCCCGCTCCTGGCAATCGGCCAGCTTGCCGGGCAGCGAGGAGATGTCCAGCACACCCTTGCGCCGGGTGAGCTCACGGGCCCGTCGCGCCGCCTCGCGCGCGGCGGCGGCGTCCATCACCTTGGCGACGACGAGGCGGGCTTCCTTTGGATGCGTCTCGAACCAATGGGAGATCGCGTCGGATACCGCGGCATACACCACTGGCTGCACCTCCGAGCTGACCAGCTTGTCCTTCGTCTGGCTGGAGAACTTCGGGTCCGGCACCTTGACCGAGAGCACCGCGGTCAGGCCCTCGCGCATGTCCTCGCCGGACAGGGCGAGCGCGTCCTTCTTGCCGATGCCTTCAGCATACTTGCCGACCACGCGTGTCAGCGCCTGGCGGAAGCCGAACAGGTGCGAGCCGCCGTCGCGCTGCGGGATGTTGTTGGTGAAGCAGAGCATGGTCTCATGGAAGCTGTCGTTCCAGGAGAGCGCGAACTCGACCTTGACGCCTCCCACCTCATCGGCGCCGTCCGCGGTAATGGCGTCGGGCAGCACCGGTACCTTGCCACGGTCAAGCCATTGCACGAAGGCGATGAGACCGCCCTCGTAACGAAAATCCTGCTCCTGCACTGTGGCGTGCCGCTCATCGCGTAGGTTGATGGCGAGGCCCGAGTTCAGGAAGGCCAGCTCGCGCAGCCGGCGTTCCAACACGCCGAACTCGAACTCGGTCTTCGCGAAGGTGGCGGCGCTGGGCTTGAAGGTCACCTGCGTGCCGCGCGGCGCATCGCTCGGTCCCACCACCGCCAGCGGCTCCACCGCGTCCCCATGCCGGAAGCGGATCACGTGCTCCTGGCCCTGTCGCCAGATCCGCACCTCCATCCATTCAGACAGCGCGTTGACCACCGCGGCGCCGACCCCGTGCAGACCGCCCGACACCTTGTAGCTGTTCTGGTTGAACTTGCCGCC